>NZ_SFBZ01000330.1:0-3485 GCF_007095495.1 Microcystis sp. M_QC_C_20170808_M9Col
TCGCTTCGTCAAGAGTGAAGTTGCAGCCATTCTCTTGTCCTAGTCTGACGGCGGTTTCGACAAAGCTGTCGCGATCTTCAGCCGCGCCTAACATAGCTTGAAGCTCTTCGCTATTGCGCGCAATTTCATAAAATCTTTCGACATCTGGTTGACTCATGACTGTGTTCTCCTTAAGTCTGTGGGTGATTCAATCTTTTCTTGATTCACACTGACAATAGTAACCTCGGTCAAAAGGCTTGCCAATCGGGAAAAGTTCAGATAAATTCAGGACTCTAACAATCAAAAAACTCAGAAAGAGTAATATAATCTGAGTTCGGGATAAGGCTATCTGATGGAACTGTGGCAAAACCTTTGCCAACTCTGGATTCTGAACCCATTGGTTAACAGGCGCTGCCTTAGGCGCTCGTTTGGCGAGACCGCGTCTGGGAGCAGGTCAAACTTGTTGGTTCAGGTGTCCTCTTTATTGGTGATCGCTACCAATTCGTCGATCACTATTAATTAGGCGATCGCTAGGTAGTCTTTTTGTTCTGCAAGTTTGACCCGCTCCGAAGAAGCTCTCCTGACCGACGGACTGGGCTTTACCTCAATCTGCTTAACCCGAACTCAGGTGGCTCTTCTAGGTTCTGTGTGATAAGTTTAACTTACATAGGATCGATCAATCTTTGTGTCCTTTGTGTCTTTGTGGTTCGTTCCACTCCCTCGCTAGGAGGAATGTATCTTAGAATACTCATTAGACATCTCCAAAAATTATAACCCAGTCACAGCTTGCTTTTAGCCTATGTACTAATTAAGTAGTTTGATGACTGAAATGTATATAGTAATTCCCATAGTTGTGAGCTACAGAGTCTTAGGTTTTGAGGAGTCAGGATTCAGGATTCAGGATTCAGGATTCAGGAGTTAAGATTCAGGAGTTAAGATTCAGGAGTTAAGATTCAGGAGTTAAGATTCAGGAGTTAAGATTCAGGAGTTAAGATTCAGGAGTTAAGATTTTGGTGTACCTCATGAGATTGGGAAACGCTATAATTCAATTTCACTGAAAAAATATGAGGTAATTAAAATAATTTTTATTCGGGTAGATTCCTTAACTAGAAAGACTTTTAGGCTCTTCGGTAATTGTTATGCAATGGACGGGGGTTATAAGGGATGGAACACTTATATAGAAAGGCATTTAGCGATTTTTGTCAATTGTTTTTGATCTAGAGCGAACTAATCAATTAAGCGAAGAACCAGGTTTTTTTACTCTACTTTCATGAACAATACAGGCTAGAGCAGATAATATAGATTGAGATTCTTAATTGTCGTCCCTGCTAGTAATTCACTTTCCGGCAGAGCCACGCACATTTCCACTACTGGTTGTTTTAGATAATAAGCGTGGACTTTTCGGGCAGTATCATTTACTGTAAAGTAATTGAGAAAGTCTCCCATATTTTCTAAATAATAATAAATGATTTTGTCTCTATTAGCTTTTGAAATGCCGACGCAAATTCTAGTACAAGCAGGTACGACCTGTAAAGCAGGAGGTGACAAAACTTTAGACAACCTTTGCTGCACATCAAGTTTTTGAAAGTCTTGCTGCATGATATGAGGATAAAGCTCCATCTCACTGCGACCATTCAAATAAAAATCAAATCCTATATGTAGGCGGTTACTGATAAGTAAGTTAGAAGTTACTTCATCTATATTGTTGTTGAGAATTACTGCTGCTTTTTGCTTTTCTGGATAATCCTCTATAGTTAAGCCAATTTTTAAGCGTGAATCAGACAGATCCCGTCGCAAATCAATCCCTAACATCAAATCAGTCATTTTGTCGAGTTTAAAGTCATTACCTATAAACTGTTGAAACAGGGACAAATTGAGCTTAACATCAACCCGACTCTCTACTCGACGAAAGAAATCCATAACTGCGTGAAGTTGTTTTATGCTGTTATTAGGAAATCCTATATTAAAACGAACAGGATAAAGCTTATCATGGTCAATTTTACAGGAAGATTCGAGGACACAATTTTCGGTTTTCTCAATTTTCTCAATTCTTTCTACAAATCCCTCAAAAAGATTAAGCGGGTATAGATTATCTATTTCAAATGCGTGTTTATGGGCGCTAATATAGTATAACTTTTTGTTGCTTTTCAACACCATATCCTCTTACTATTTTGTTTTTCTATACAGTTTTAAAAACCCTAATCTGAGAAATACTAATATCTGTGATAAGTAGTCGTGCAAAATTAATTTCTTGGTTAGGATAGGCAAAAGGCAAGAGGCAAAAGGCAAAAGCTTGATCGAAATGTGTAATTAATTTTGCTTAGGTACTTATGCTCGAAATCTCATCTTTATCCATAGCAGTTTTCACCAGAATGAGGCGCAGGCAAGGAACTTAAACCAGGCTCTTCGGTAATTGTTATGCAATGGACGGGGGTTATAAGGGATGGAACACTTATATAGAAAGGCATTTAGCGATTTTTGTCAATTGTTTCTGATCTAGAGCGAACTAATCAATTAAGTCTCTTACCAGATAAGGATTTAGCCGATTTATGCCCCCCTATCGAACCATACCAAGTAACGAAGAACCCCAAACCCTTTGCCGGTAAAACCTGCCGATATCCCAGTAACGTGAGAAGCGCTATATGATTTTGATACAGTATGAACATAAGTAAGCACACAAAACTAATTACCCAAGTTTGTCGAGGCAGTTTTAGCTAAAGAACTTCTCACACAGGATGTTATGATTTAATCAAAATCTACCCTATTGTGTAAATAATTTTGTTGCATCACTTAACAAGTACAAAATCAACAGAGATTTCCGCTTTTGCTGAACCACTTGAAGTCAAGTAATCTCTAAGCATAAGCGGAAAAAACTACTGAGTAAAATGCTATGACTTTTACTCAGCTCCATCTTCAGCAAAAGGAGGCAAAACTATGAAAACCCGAGATGCAGATAAAGAATTGGCCCCCGATTCAGAAGAAGCAGCAGCTTGATGCTGACGCTCAACAGGAGTGGTCAGCTGGGGAAGTAAAGTTTTGTTTTTCATTTTCATAATCTCCCAATAAGGTTGGTTCGATCAAAACTACTGTCTATCATTGAATAGCAACATATCCTGCTTGTCAACCCTTATATACTTTACTTAATATTTTGTTACATATCGCTTTTCTGTGGCTCCATAGTGGGATTTATACCCCACATTCCGTACCCTCAACTGTCACATAAGCTGTCCCCCTCCAGAGACGGCGGTCACTCCTCATTTTACCCACATTCCGCACCCTAAGTGTCACAACGTCTCGAAAGAGGAAGGAGCGTGAGTCAAAATACTTATCTAGAGGAGTGAGTTGGCGGCAAGCTGCCGGCAACTATACTTTGCACGGCTACAACTTGCATTTTTTACTCAGGGACAATAATATAGTTTAAGAGTCATAATTAGAAGCAAGGCACTCATTAAAAACATGATTAACCTAGAATTCACGGAAGAAGAAAAGAACTCACTGTCTTAGGA
>NZ_SFBZ01000331.1:0-10620 GCF_007095495.1 Microcystis sp. M_QC_C_20170808_M9Col
ATGATTTTAGTGCATTAAAGAGGGCAAGAATGTATGCTCCTGTGGGGACACCCCTTGATGAAATTATTCGTACTTATTGTGTCGCCTAGTGTCTCGTTCTTATTTGAAATAACTATAACTGATAACTGACTCCTCCAAAGGCAAACTTTGTACCTCACCATTAAGATAACTTCTATATCTTTAGACTGATAAATGCTCGATTCGCTTAATATTTTTTAACATAAAATACGCTCTTTTATCGCTGTAATTAGTTGCCTAGAAGTCAAGCTAATGAGTTATGATACTAGGTAGGAATCCATAGTTCTTAGAGGAGGAAAGCGGGGCAATCTCAATGTTTTGCCCACCGACAAGACCATGATTTTGATGTTTTAAAAATCTCGCATAAGTCTTTAAGAACTTTTAAAATCAGCATTCACACAGGAGGGATATTATGACAGGTAAGAGTAAACGCGGTTTTGCCTCTATGGATCAAGCTAAACAACGGGAAATCGCTAGTAAAGGTGGTAAAGCTGCTCATCAAAAAGGTACAGCCCACGAATTTACCTCCGAAGAAGCTCGCGAAGCGGGACGAAAAGGTGGTGAAGCGGTTAGCCGAGATCGCGCCCACATGGCGGCTATCGGACGGGAAGGGGGCAAAAATTCTCACAAAGGCAGTGGCAAAAACTCAAACTCCGAAGAAAATTCCCCAGCCAACGAGTCTATAGGTGAAAACTACTCAGATTTTAGCAACTCGGAGGCAAATAGTTGACTTTGGTTGACTTTTTCTCAGACTGAGAGGGTGTTAGGGTTTTGGGGTTTTAGTTAAATTCCCCCATTCCCCCATTCCCCCATTCCCCCATTCCCCCATTTCCCTATCCCCGTTAACGAAGGCAGGAGGCAGAAGGCAGAAGGCAGAAGGCAGCTTTTATTTATTATCCCCACACCCCACACCCCACACCCCACACCCCACACCCCACACCCTACCCCCACGAAAAACTTTTTGCCGCAAACCCTACTTAAGGTTCGATACTGACAATCCAAGTCCCAACGTAGAGACGGACGGGAATATTGCCAGAGGCAATCACATCACAGGTAAAGTAATAAGTGCCTAATTCAGGATTTCTGACATTAGACATGACGATTTCAACTTTGCTGGTCGGATTGATCGCTTGTTCGGGGACAATTTGAATAATGCGACTATCCTTATCCCAAACCACTTCCTTTAAAGGTAAAGATTTGCCGTTGATGCGTACCTCGATTTTATTGGTGTCAAACTGGCCGTTAAAATAATCGGGATAGGAAATAAAAAAAGCTGAAGCCCCTTGGGAGAGTTTTTTCGGGGGAATATAGAGTTTATAACGATCCATTTGCTTGGGACGACCGCCAAATTGCAAGAAATAATCTAAGATATCCTTGCGATCGACTCCACTAAAAATGGTTAGGCCGGGGTTGCCATTGGCTAAAGTTATTTTTGGTAAAATAATCCCCGCACCCACAGCTAAAGATAGAGCAATTAAAGCGGGTGCTTTAGCATATTTAATTACTTTTGTCAAGACTTTTAACATAAATTTTAACCCAAAGTGAGGGGGATGGTGACGGCCGCAAGGAGCCTAATACAGTTCAACTGTAACAAAACCCGATCGTTTCTTACCTAGACCTTTGCCAGTCCGATAAGTGTCTTGGTTAACGCTTCATCGCTCGCGCCATATCCCGTTGATCCTGACGACGTTTCAAATCTTCGCGTTTATCGTGTAATTTTTTGCCTCTACCGAGGCCAATGCTGATTTTTACCCAACTACCTTTAAAATACATCTTCAAAGGCACAAGAGTTAAGCCTTTCTGTTCCACTTGACCGATGAGTTTGCTGATTTCCTTTTTGTGCATCAACAATTTTCTCGTCCGGCGCGGATCGTGATTAAAATATTCGCTACTCTGTTCGTAGGGGGAAATATGAACATTAATTAACACCGCTTCACCATTGCGGACTAAAACGTAACCATCCCGCAGGTTTACCTTACCGGCACGCACGGATTTAACCTCGGTCCCCAGCAACTGCACCCCCGCTTCAAAAGTCTCTAAAATCTCGTAGAGATGGCGTGCTTGCCGGTTATCACTGATAATTTTGATTTTGTCGTCTTGATTGGCCATATAGTCAAGTGAAAAGTGAAAAAGCTGTTGAGTGTTGGGGTTTTAGGGTTTTAGGGTGTTGGGGTGTTAGGGTGTTAGGGTGTTGGGGTGTTAGGGTGTTAGGGTGTTAGGGTGTTGGGGTTTTAGTTGAAATTCCCCCATTTCCCCACTTCCCCATTTCCCCACTTCCCCATTCCCCCATTTCCCCATTCCCCCATTCCCCATTCCCCCATTTCCCCATTTTCCCATTTCCCATTGCCCTATCTTACTCGCTCTTTTGCTCTCTCTGGACTGACTGCTTGCCGCTCTTTGGTGATCACCGGCCTTGTCAGGGGGAACGAGAAGGGAGAAAATGAGAGCAGTGTTAAATTTTTATGAAGTTTGGTTCTGTGGACAAAATTCGTACTGTTTCCGATAGTAAGCGTGATTTTTATACTCGCCACACCCGCCCCATCAATTCGGTGTATCGGCGCGTGGTTGAGGAATTATTAGTCGAGATGCACCTGCTCTCCGTTAATGTAGATTTCCATTATGATCCAATTTATGCCCTTGGTGTGGTTACTTCTTTCGAGAAGTTCATGGAAGGCTATCGTCCGGGGGAGGATAAACCGAATATTTTTAATGCTTTGTGCCAAGCGGTTAACGGTAATCCCGAAGTCTATCGTCGTGATGCCGAAAATATGATCGCTATTGCCAAAGAAACTAATATTGATTCCTTGCTTTCCCAACTGCAAAACCCTGCTCTGGGTGGTAACAATCAGTTGTCTGATAGTTTAGTTTCGGTTATCAACGCGCCTAAGTTTAAGTATAGTCGCCTGTTTGCCATCGGTCTCTATACTATTTTGGCGGAAGCACAACCGGACATGATCAAGGAAAAAGAAAAACGCGAACAAATTTTGCAAAAGTTCTCAGAAATTCTCCGTCTCTCCAGCGAGAAACTGCAAAAAGACCTCGATGTTTATCGCGGTAATCTTGATAAAATGGATCAGCTGCTCAAGGTGATCGAAGATGCTCTAGAAGCAGAAAAGAAAAAACGTCAACAAAAAGAACAGGAAAAACAAACCACCCCGCAATAAAGGCTCTCAACCGGAAATTACCGCGTGCAGACAAGGGAATAGGGAACAGAAAAAGGATTAAATCGGCTCTCTTTCTTTACTGTTCCTTCTGACCTCGTTCTACAATTAGGATCGGCAACCCTTAATATTTATCTCCCGTGACTAACTCCCCCATCACCGCACCCGTAACCGATATTTTGGCCAAAGCGCGGTCAGGGGCGAATTTATCGGCGAAAGAAGCGATTATCTTGCTAGAAACTACCGATAACCGTTTAATTGCCCGGATTCGGGAAACGGCCGACTTTTTGCGTCGTCAACAGGTGGGAGATACCGTCACCTACGTTATCAATCGCAATATTAATTTTAGTAACATTTGTGAGCAGCATTGCAGTTTTTGTGCATTCAGACGCGATGAAGATGAAGAGGGGGCTTTCTGGCTTAATTTAGAGGAAATTATCGCTAAAGCGGCGGATGCCGTCCGTCGTGGGGCGACGGAAATTTGTATGCAGGGAGGATTAAACCCAAAAGCCAAGATTAAGGGCAATTCCTTAGACTATTACCTCGAAATTGTTAAAAACCTGAAACAAGCCTTTCCCAACCTCCATTTACACGCTTTTTCGCCCCAAGAAGTCCAATTTATTGCTAGAGAAGATGGTTTAAGTTACGAAAAAGTTATCGCTTCCCTGCAAGAAGCAGGAGTGAATTCTCTACCGGGGACGGCTGCCGAGGTGTTGGTGGATGAGGTAAGACGGGTAATTTGTCCAGAAAAAATCGATGCCGCTACTTGGTTAGAAATAGTCGGTACTGCCCATCGCTTGGGGTTACATACCACCAGTACCATGCTCTGCGGTCATATTGAAACCCCTAGCCAACAGGTGCAGCACCTCGAAAAAATTAGAAAACAGCAAGAAATCGCCCTAGAAAATAATTATCCAGCTAAAATCACTGAATTTATTTTATTGCCTTTTGTGGGACAATCGGCCCCCAAACCCCTGAGAAATCGAGTCGGACGAGATCAACCAATTTTAGCCGATACATTAAAGTTAACGGCAGTGGCGCGGATTTATTTGGGCAATAGCATTAAAAATCATCAACCCAGTTGGGTAAAATTGGGCTTACAGGGGGCGACAGAAGCCTTAAACTGGGGTTGCAACGATCTCGGTGGCACTCTCATGGAAGAACATATTACCACTATGGCCGGGGCTGTGGGCGGTACTTGTTTGACCGTCGAGGAATTAGCAACGGCGATTAAATCCCTCGATCGCCTGGCCCGTCAACGAGATACAATCTATTAGAGCCTGGTGACTAATAACCGTTGAAATGACGCAACATAATCTAGGATTTGTCGGTCTAAAGTTACTAGGGGTGGTGCATCGGGTTCACCTACTCGCAAAATATCGAGATTAGGATTCAATCGCAACAGAGATATTTTGAGGTCTGGGGATAAGTTTTCATCTAACAAAAACCGGATTCTCATGCGAGGTTTAGTTCTTGCTGTTTCCGTTTTAGTTTTAGTTGTCTTAGGCGTTGAATCAGGAGGGATGGTTCGGTATTTAACCACTGTTGGTATTGTTCTTCCTGCCAGTCACGGAGGCGCTGAAGATAAGCATCTATCAGGGTCTTGTTTTGATAGTAATAGGTGAGAGTAGCGTAAATTTTCTCTAGGTTTAAGCTGGGTAACTCTTGGAGAATCTGCTGGGAAGTATAACCTTTTAAATGGTAGTTGATGACATCCTCAATCCCAATGCGATGTCCTTTAATGCGGATGTCATCTGGAGCAAAAACTTCAAAGTATTCTTCTAGTTGCATGGTTTTCTTGGAGCAGACTTTTTCTCTTAATTGTAGCATCGCCAAATCGGTGAAGCTGTCGGAAAAACTCTTCAGTTACCATATCAGTTTTGGTTCTTCGGTTTGTGCTATGCAATGGACGGAGTTATAAGGGGTGAAACCCTTCTATAGAAAGACATTGCTTCGATTTTTGCCAATTATTTTCAATCTAGAACGAGCTAATCAATTAAGTCTCTTGCCAGATAAGGATTTAGCCGATTTCTGCCCCCTGATCGAACCATACCAAGTAACGAAGAACCCAGTTGTCTTAGGTGTTGAATCAGTGGAAATGGCTAGGTATTTAACCACCGTTCGTATTGTATTGTTCATCTTAATCTATGTCTCGTAGTTCACTAAGTTGAAGTTCTAATCCGTTAATTTTTGACAATAATTCATTTCGGATTCTTCTATCTCCTTCTTGAAGATTACTTCGACGATTTATCTCTATAACAGTTTTTCTCATCTTTTTGATATTTTCTTTGACCGATTTAATCTTATTGATTGTTGTTGGTTCTGGTGTTTTAATCGTTGCTACTATACAATTTTGAAGATCATCACTCAGCAAAGTACTTATTTTTTCAAGAGCTTCTTTTCTAACTTCATATAACTCTTTATCACATTCTACCACTTGTAAGAAGTTTTTGATTGTAATTTCTGTTTCTGAAACCTGATGTAATTTTGTAAGTGATCGTTTTAGATGCCAAGTATATAAAAAGATTCCTAAAGTAGATGTTACAATAATTGCTGGTATAACTATAAATAATGACTTTTTTCTTTTCTGGTTTTCTATATTTTGAATCAATTGCTCTAAATAGGGTAAGTTCTTCTTAACATAACTATCTATTTTGAGATTATTATCCATCAAGCTTTTATGAAAATAATTAATCTGATTTTCAATGTTCCTAGCTTGCTCAATTAAATCTTTTGATTTATTAGTTACAATTTTTAAGGTTGTGCTTTTTTCTTCAACAAAAATTGTATATGAACTTGATAATTCAGCTTTTTTAATAGACGTATTTATTTCCTCAAGTTGCTTAATCTTATCCATCAAAATATAGATACTATTGTCTATTTTTTCTTTGATTTTGCGAGTTTTTTCAATAATTATATTCATATCTGTTTTCAATTTTGTTAGTTCCTTACGTTGGCTTATAGCCAGATTAAGCTGTTTACTTTGATTATTTATTTTATTAATGCTAAGGTTAATATTTGATTGAATTATTAGTTTATTATATCTTTCCGTAAGTTCGGCAAATTCAGATTTTTGGGAACCAAGCTCATCTATTATTTGAGAAAATTCTTCTTTAAATTTTAGTTGAATATCATTAACCTCTTCAATTAAGTTTTCAGCTTGTGTAAATAGAAGATTTAGATTTTTTGGAAAAATACCTAATTTAGCTTGAATTTTGTCGATTTCTTTTTCCCAACTTTTTTGGAAATTTTTAGCAATTTTTAATTCCTTATCAATTGCTGCAATTATTTTAGATATTTCAGAAAAACCTAAAGGAATATTATAGATACGATTATCTGCTTGTTTAAGATTATTTAACAAAGAATCACACAAATTAAATAAATTCTTGTTAGAATCTTTTTTTCGTCTGATTTGCTCACATTTAGTTTGTAATTTATTTCTTAAATTAGGTAAATCTTTTTGAGTGGACTGAAAAGTTTGCTGTTTTTTAAACAATTCTTTCTTAATCCTTTCTAAATCACTCTGAATGGAGTTTAAGGAAGTTATAAATTCTTTATAATTAACATCTAATATTTCTATCCCTTTAATTTCTTTAGGTAGTTGTGGAGAATTAGGTTCACCATAAAATTGGTTAAATTTATTTTTTATCTGATTTATATTATTCGCTTTTTGTGATAACAAGTTTTGAGTTTTTTTCGACCAATCATAAATAGAATTTATATTTTCACTAAAGCTTTTGATCTTTCGGTTAAAATCTGGATGATTGAGTTTTTCGCTATCGTCAAAAGTTTTATCAGGGAAAAATATAGTAAAAAAACAGAAGAGAACAATACCATATAAGATAACATTAAAAACGGTTTTAAAGAACTTTAAAATAGGTAAAAACCTAAGTTTTCTAAGATATGAAAATAATCTATAACAGAACTTACGCAACCCCACCACCTGTCGTAGCATCACGATAGTGTCTGTCCAAATACTACTCCAAATAAAAACAAAAAATTTTCCAAATTTCTGTATAACCCAACAAGGAAAATGTCTTAACGCTTGTGGTACAGGTGTTCCATGTTTTACGTTGTTCCACGCCGAGTAAATAAGTCCGAGACCAAAAAATAATGTAAATAATATTCCCCAAAATTCTTCTATATTAGCTATATTGACAAGAGGATAGATAATCCCAAATAGGTATGCAGTTACAATTAAGATAGTAAATATCCATTGTACTATAAGAGGAAGAGTGATTCCTATTTGCCATATTCGTTTAATAATATGTATTTTTATCATATTTTTAGGTGTCCTTGATAGAAAATTTGAAATCATTATACATTTTATCAAATTCATACTGACCAGCAAGCTTGAAAAAATTTGATACAAGAAATAGCCAGTCTTTTAAATTAAATTTAACGTTACAAGCATAGACAAACCAGGTCAGATAAAGCTCTCGACATACAGGGATATTTTGCTCTTTCAATTCTTTTGTTATTAGTTCTCTGAAAAAATTATCAGGAAATTCTATTTTATCACTATATCCATTAGCCAATAGTCTCCTTAGCTCTCCTAATAATATAAAAGGAGCGCAAACATCGTAATTAGGATTATCAACTAGGTTAAATCTGTTTTCTTTTAATAAGTGTTTTATAAATTTATCAAGAAAGGGTTGTGTCCCTATTTGGGAGGATTTAGAAAGACTCTCTTTTTGTTTTGACTGCATTAGAATAAGTCCATCTACAATAGCAGACTCAAACACATAATCTTCTGGAATTTCTAATGGTTCTAATATTATTCTTGGCTCTTCTGAACTAGCGATCGCCAGAGCAATAGCACGAGACAGCCAAAAGTTAGGTTCTTTGTTTCTTAAAACTTTTGACAATCCATCATCTTTTCGTTCTCTTAAGTAACAAGCGGCAAGGTAATCCCCTGCTCTTTGATTAGTAAATCTCTCAAAAAGCATTTTATCAATATCATCATTTTTAAATTTAATTATATTGTTTTGAAAAGCTTGATCTATAATGCTTGCCAGAACGACTATAAAAAATTTTTTATTTTCACTTGAAAGAAAGTGAGATAAATTAGACCAATTATTTGAGACAGCTTTTTTAAAATATTCCAAGACTTTTATAAAGTTTGGTTCCTCTGAGCGGTAGTTAATATTTTCAACGTCAGAACCGTCAAAGGACTTTAATCTGCTATTGGTAATCTTGTCAACATCGTTCTTGTTATTTATTTCTAATATAGGTTGTACCCAACGCTTAAGTAGTTCGTCATCGTTTATGGCAACGCCTTCATGGATGTTCTTTTTTAGCGATTGCTCAAGAATATAATAACTCAAGACTGATAAAACTTTCTTGGTGTTGATAATAAGCGATGGATGTTGTTGATAAAATTTATGTTCATCTATCTTCATTGATTTGAGAAACTCTCTTTTTAACTCCCGTTCGTGAAGTTCGTCTATTGTAGGAACATAGTCGTCTCCACTGTTTGATTCTGCTGCAATTAAGTCAACCCATAGTGACAAGTAATATGGATTAGTTAAATACAAATCACCTCGCTTATTGGCTTGCGTAAGTTTATTTAAAACTCTTGTTATTTCTCGACGTTCTGGTGGTGATAATTCCTTTGTTGCATTTGATTCTTTCAGTCTCTTGCGAAGAAAATTTTCAAATTGAGTAGGGGAAAGAGATTTAATACGAACATTTATTACTTTTAATTGATTGGCAAAAGCTCTATATTCTTTTTCGCGGCAAGACAGTATCCATTTGGTTCCCTTTTGATAAGTTTTTTCAAGCACATTAGCTAAAAAGCTGAATAACTTACCTCGATTTTTTTTGTCAACAAACTCATCTAAAGCATCTATAATTACAACAAGTTTGTATGTAGAAGCTTCCGCAAGTAATTTCGCAAAATTTTGTTTCCATTGACCCTCAGTGTTTTCATATAGTTTTGAAAGAAAACTTGTTATTTCTTCTTTCTGTCTGCCTTTAAGATCATCTAACACATTGGCAATTTCATTGGCATGAATAAATACAGGGATATACTGGCATTTCTTTGAAGAAGTAGTTTGTTTTTTATATTCTACAAAGGTTTTGTAAAGAGTTGTAGATTTTCCACTTCCTGGGGAACCATAAACTACAATTGGCGGAGATGGAGATTGGGAAATAAGATACTGATCTAGATTGGGAATAAATTTGGTAGATTTTGGAAAAGCCTCCTGATAGGCTTGGGTTTGCATTCCAGATAAAGATATATAATTTTTAAGAGCCTGATCATATTTATATTTATTCTCTATTTCCTCCTCAAGAAGCTCTAAATATGTTTGGATAACTTGTTGCGGAAAATTTACTTTATTTCCCGAATCCACTTGAGTTAATTTTTTTTCCAAGCTCTCTATTTCTTGCTCACATTCCTCAATCCTTTTTTTTAGTTCAAACTTTTGGCTTGAACTAGAAACTATCGAGAGTTCACGCTCGTAGTAGGCGCGTTGTTCTTCCCAGTTCCTCTTAGCTTGTTCTAGCTTTTCTTGCGACATTTCCTACCTCCGAACTAATCTCTTAATGGACTCCCATGTTTTGTACATCAATCCCTCTGTCTCAATCTCCAGTTCGTAGGAGGCAATCATCGGAATCAACGGTAGAACTACCTTTAACTTGGCTGAGGCTGCCTTGTTCTGTTCTTCTAACTCGGCTCGAATATCTTGCAGTAGGGGAATCAGTTCTCGAGGATAAAAAGTTAACGAGATGCGATCGATAGATTCTACAGCCTGCTCTACCTTTACCAGTTGACTTGCCGCTTCCTCATCCGAGATAATGATCGCTTCTTTTGGGTAAAGCTCCCAATATTCTGCTTCATATCGACGAATATTTGGGAGAATCTCTCGCTTAATTCGCTGCTTTAGCTCAAACTTGGCAGGTTTACTACTACTGATAATCAACTCTTGTTCAAACTCGCCCAGTTGTTCGTAGAGTATTTTTAGAATGTCCTCTAAATCTGCTAACCGTTGGCGATCGCTCATTGAAAGTTCCTCTCCTTCTTACAAACTGATATTTTTTTACCAAAGCCTGTAGTTTTTCTACCTTGGCTTCTAGTGCAGCCAATCTCTGATTCAATGGTACAGTCTCAGCACAGCCCAGATATTGAGCGCACCGCAATAACAACCACATCCGTCTTAGAAGTGCCACGTTGCTCATCTGTAACTATCTTACTCGCTGTGCTATTGAGTGTCACCATTTTTCTGAAGGAAGCATAGAGGGAAGCGACGTTTACATGGGTTTCTGTTTTCCCGCCTCTAATATCAGCTAAACTTATCAATGGCATAAGTAACAATATCGTCAAACCCCTTTACAAACCGATACAAACTCTCTAAGATAGAGACATCATCAATCGTACCTCGATAACTTAATAGGAATCATAAACCAATGACCACCACTCTACAACAGCGCGAGAGCG
>NZ_SFBZ01000332.1:0-10934 GCF_007095495.1 Microcystis sp. M_QC_C_20170808_M9Col
GCATTTAAAGCACTTATTCTTAAGATTAGCCGAATCTCCCCCAATCCCTTTACTGTTGCCTCTTGCCTCTTGCCTCTTGCCTCGTCTCAACAAGCAATTTAAATGCGCGGGCAGCTTATATAGCGTTTCCTAAGCTAGTGAGGTACACCTATTTTTCTTCCCTTTTGCCTTCTGCCTCTTGCCTTTTGCCTAAAACCCATCACTTTTGTACCTCAGCAGACTGAAAAACGCTATACTCTTGCCTCGTCTCAACAAGCAATTTAAATGCGCGGGCAGCTTACCTTTTTTTACTTTTTTCAATTTTTCTCTTTTTCCCGCCTAGCGGCGGGTCGATTTTTTTTTGAGATTTTCTAGGGTGCGTCCTGGGCAGCTTTTGCCTTTTTGGGAGCAGTCCTACAGGACGCGAGCCGATGAAGATGCAAGGTTGGGTTGACGACAATTAAATAGGGTGTGATGGACGTTGGATAGATTTTCTCCTATGGCCGTGAGCGAAACCGTCTATATTGAAACCAGTATCTTAGGCTACCTCACTGCTCGACCCAGCAGAGATATTATTGTGGCGGCTAATATTGAGATAACGAGGGAATGGTGGGAATTTCGTCGCAGTGACTTTCAACTATACTCATCTCAAGCAGTCGCAAAAGAAACTGCTAAAGGGGATGCAAAAATCGCATCTCAACGGCTAGAAATTCTTGGTAATCTATCTTTACTTGACTTGAACCAAGCTGTGCTAGATTTAGCAGAGCGATTTTTAGAACGCAGTAATCTTCCAGCCAAAGCTGATGTTGATGCTGTTCATATTGCGGTTGCAACTGTCCACGGTATGGATTATCTGTTAACGTGGAACTGTAAGCATATTGCTAATGCTCAAATTCAGAGAAAATTGGCAGAGATCAGCATTGATTTTGGATATGAGTTACCGATTCTTTGTACAGCCAACGAACTGTTAGGAGGTTGATTATGTTTCATGATGAGATCGTCGAAGAGATCCACCGAATCCGTGAAGAGTATGCCAAGTCCTTCAACTATGACTTGAAAGCCATCTTTGCTGACTTGCAAAAGCAGCAAGCGGAAAGTGGCAGAGAATTTGTCACCTTGTCCCGAAAACCCGGTCTAGCAAAACGTTGGAGCGGACGAGCGAAAGATATTGGCGATGATACAATGGATAGCAGTGGCCGCAAAATTGACGAATTACTCAAAAACAAACGAGAAAAAATCATTGCTATTGCTGCTAAACACGGCGCAAATAACGTGCGAATCTTTGGTTCTGTTGCACGGGGAGAAGCTGACGAAAAAAGCGATATTGATTTATTAATTGATTATTGTAGCGAACGTCGGAGTCCCTGGTTTCCTTTGCCGTTAATTCGAGAACTGGAAGCCTTGTTAGGCTGCAAAGTTGATATTGTTACCGAACAGGGACTTAAAGATAGAATCAGAGAGCGCGTACTTAAAGAAGCAATACCACTATGAGAGATGATAGCGAACGCTTGCGGGATATTTTAGAAGCAATTGAGCGTGTAGAAAAGTATGCTCGACAGGGAAAAACAGTGTTTGAACAACAAGAATTAATTCAAACTTGGATTGTCTATCATTTACAAATTATTGGTGAAGCAGCGAGAGCAACTTCTCAAGAATTTAAAGCAAGATATCCCGAAGTGCCTTGGCAAGATGCCAGCGATCTAAGAAACTTAACTATTCATGAATATTTTTGTATTAATCTAGAGATTATTTGGGATATTGTTGAAAATGATATTCCTCCTCTAAAAGGACAAATCGAAGCTATTTTACAGGAATTTATTTGACGAAACCCAACCAAATTACTTAAATGTCGGGTTTCACTATCGTTCAACCCCACCTACTTTATTCTTCGATTTACTTGATGGCTACCGGCAAAAGATAGCCACCGGCAATTATATTAATTTATCAAAGTTTGAACTTTTCCTATTCCCCTTGAGTTGCTTGTCTAACCTGTTCGATCTCTAATTCTAAAGCTTGTGCTATCTGTTCAAAGTTTAATCCTAAGGCCAATAAACGCTGCTAATTCAGCTTCTTGTCTGTCTTACTCCAAAGCTTCCTGATACACTTTAGAGGGTGTCGGGTGTAGGGTTTTACCGATTTTCAGGGGGTCAATTAAGCTTAGACGCACTTAAGTTACATATCTTGATAATTCAAAAAACTCTCAACCGCTTATTCCTCCTGCCTTGCTAAAACGCATCTAAGATGCGTTTTAGCTTACCTAATTTTCAGGGAAAAAGTCCCTGAATTTTCCCCCCTGATCACTGCAAGAGTTGGCACTTTTTGATTTTAAACAAGCCTAAAGATATTATCCAACAAGGTTTTTATATTTATTCAGCAGCTCCTAATTAATTAGTCCTTGAGCAGTGCGATACATTGGGCTAAAGAAGCGTTAGTTTTCAGTGCTTGCGGGTTAATATGGGTGGCGGCCGCTCGATAACCTTGTTGCACGAGAGCTGCCATTAGATCTTCCTTTTTGGGTAGCTCTAATTTGCCCCTTCTACCAATTTCCCGAAAGCTATAAAAATAGGGAGGAAAATCGTTTTCTTCCCTCATTATTTCTAACAATTTAACTACCTTTTTCCACTGCCATTGATCGGCTAAATCTGCCATTTTTTCTAGATAAAGGCGATCATGTAAACTGCCTAACCACAAGGGTCCGGTTAAAGTTAAAGGTTGCCCGTCCCCAGAACAAACTATCTTGCCTAACTTCGGCCAAGGCACTGATTGATATTCCCCGCAGCTATGACAATAACCGAGAAAACCGTAGTTATGACTATTTAATTGTCTATTAGCTGTTAACCGCACCATCACCCGATAACTTTGACCGAAAAAGAAGGAAAAAACTGGCGTAATTCCTAAACCTAACCGGGCTGATTCTAATTGCAAACCGGCGATAATTAATCTTAATCCCTGTTCGTGGGCAGCTGGATGATTGCGAGCATAGGCTCCATAATCAGCTAAACTATTTTCTAGATTATGACCCGTCAGCGTCCGTCCATCGGTATTAGTCAGATAAATTAAACCACCGATTTTAGTGGCTAAGGGAATGGCACTAAACAGAGATGCAGGAGAACCAAAAGCATCAATATCAACTAGATCGTAATGGTCTTTTTTAAGATAACATTCTAGGAGAACTTCTTGGGCAGATTTATAGGTTATTTTTCCTTGTTTATGTTGTAATAAACTCTCTAAATTAGCGGCTAAAGTTGGCTTAATTTCTGGATTACCATCATTAACCCACAGCCAATCTGCACCACTTTCTAGCCAATACCTGAGCGCTCGCACACCAGAGCCGCTCATTACCTCTAAAACGCGCAAACTTCCCCGCTCTTTTTGGGCAATTGCCGCCCCTAAAACTCCTAAATCTCGGACGATTTTACTCTCCGGTCGATAAAAAGTATTGTTGATATTAAATATCGCTTTTTCTTCCTGCATCGCTCATCTCATAATTAGCACTCGGCGGAAAGGGTCAACCACTGCCAAAACCAATCAGACATCAAGATAGAAGATAAATCTAAAGAAAGTGTAAAATTAGCAGAAATTCCCGATTTTTTTACTATTATATCCCTAAAAAGCTGATAGTTTCCCCATGAGAACGGCAAATTGAAGGTAAAAAATAACTATTTTTTAATATCTTATAACAGTTTAATCCGGTCTGATGGGAGATAACCTAAAAGCAAAATCATTCAACCTTGATATAGAGATGAAAAAGTATCTAGCAGAGTTCATCGGGACCTTTTGGCTGGTTCTCGGCGGTTGCGGTAGTGCCGTTTTAGCGGCAGTATTTGTGGGTAAAGCCAAGAGTGTCGTAGATGGTGCTGATTTTAATATCCATCTGGGGATTTCTTTTGTGGGTGTCTCCCTCGCCTTCGGTTTAACCGTCCTCACTCTTGCCTACGCTTTAGGGCATATTTCGGGGGGACATTTTAATCCCGCCGTTTCCTTCGGTCTCTGGGCAGGTAAACGCTTCCCCGGCTCGGAACTACTTCCCTACATCATCGCTCAAGTTTTAGGGGCGATTTTAGCGGCGGTAATTATCTACATTATTGCTAGTGGTCAACCGAGTTTCGCTCTGGGAGGCAATAACCCTCTGGCCACCAATGGTTACGGAGAACATTCTCCCGGTGGTTACAGTTTATTCGCCGCTTTGGTCACGGAAGTGGTCTTGACCTTCATGTTCTTAATCATCATTTTAGGCTCTACCGATCGACGCGCTCCGGCCGGTTTTGCTCCCATCGCTATTGGTTTAGGATTGACCTTAATTCACTTAATTAGTATTCCCGTGACCAATACCTCCGTTAACCCCGCTCGTAGTACTGGTGTTGCTCTTTTATGCGGTAATATAGCTCTCGTTGGTCAATTATGGTTATTCTGGATTGCTCCCATTGTTGGGGCCGTGGCGGCGGGTTTCCTCTACAATAGTTTCTTTGAAGAAACTTGAGAAGAAAGACGAGTTAGAGAATAAGTGGAAAGTTACCGCTAAAGTTTGATTGCTTCAAAAGTCAAGTGCTGATAGCGATTCCTGTGGGGTCGCTATTTTTTTCGTCCCCACCGACAAAATTGAGCAGCGCTCGTCGTCCTTGCTCGCCTCGATCGAGTAAAGTAATCTCTAGATAATTTTCCGGCAAAAAAGTTAAACGTTCTGACCATTCGATCGCCACTATCCCTAAATCCACCTCGATTCCCTGCCAATAATTTTCTAGGTACAGGGCCTCGATATCTTGACCCTGCAAACGGTACAAATCCAAATGATACAAAGGAAGGCGGCCTTCGTTATATTCGTTAACGAGGGTGAAGGTAGGACTAGCTATAGGCTCTTGAATGCCCAATCCTAAGCCAATTCCCTGTACTAAGGTGGTTTTTCCCGCTCCCAAATCGCCTTTTAATAAAATTACACTGCCGGGGGCCAAGGTTTGCCCCAGTTTTTCGCCTAAATTGACAGTAGCTTCTCGATCGGGTAAGTCGATAATCATTTGTTTCCGCTAGGATGCCAATTAATCACTGATTTTAATATAGCGATCAGAGCAGCTTTCTGACATCCTTGGCTCTGGGGGGCCAAATTTGGTCTTCTTGATCGATAAAAATAAAAGCAGTTAAACTAATCTCTTATCTCTTAGTCTTAACCTTTGGTCAAATGGTCGCTATCAGGGCAGAGATAGGCGATCAGCGAAACCTTCTGGTAGATTAGACTAAATGGGAGTTGGTTAACTGCTTTTATAAAATTGACTGTTCCCTAACCATCAGCATTGTCTAGGGTCGAGGGGAATAAAACAACCGAAGTTTAGGACTTTAAGCCAGAAGTTAAGGGGAACAGTGAAATTATTATTTTTGAGTAATGGCCACGGTGAAGATGAGATCGCGATCCGGATTATTAAAAGACTGCAATCATCTCCCCACTGTCCGGATATTACTGCTTTACCCCTAGTGGGTAACGGTTATGCTTATACTCGTCTGGGGATTCCCCTTCTCGATCGAGGTCAAAAAATGCCTTCTGGGGGTTTTATCACCAGGGATGCCAAACAATTATGGCGAGATCTGCGGGAGGGATTATTAGGATTAACCTCCCGTCAATACCGTCTGGTCAGAAATTGGGGCCAAGAAGGGGGAAAAATTGTCGCGGTGGGAGATATCTTACCCCTTGCCCTTGCTTGGTTGAGCGAGAGGGATTATGCTTTTGTGGGAACGGCTAAATCGGAATACTATCTCCGGGATGAGCAGGGATGGTTAGATAGTAGCTCGATGATCGATCGCCTCTGGGGTTCCTATTATTATCCCTGGGAACGCTGGTTAATGGCTCATCCTCGCTGTCGGGGGGTTTTTCCCCGGGATAGTTTAACTAGCAAAATTTTACAACAGTGGTCAATTCCCGTTGTCGATGGGGGTAATCCGATGATGGATGACCTTTTACCCTCGATAACGGGCGATTTTCCCCAAGATTGCCTAAATATTCTGCTGCTACCCGGTTCGCGCTTTCCCGAATCTCTCCACAATTGGCAGCAAATTATCGAGGCTGTGGCCGCCATTATCGGACGTTTTCCCGATTATAAGCTGGAATTTTTGGCGGCGATCGCTCCTTCTCTCCCCCCGGAATCTTTTAGGGCTGCTTTAATTTCCCAGGGTTGGCGAGAACATAGCACAAATAAGTTTATTTGTCAAGAAGTATTTATAACTATTTCTCAAACGGATTACGCCGAATATTTAGGCCGCTGCCATCTGGCCATCGCCATGGCGGGAACTGCCACGGAACAGTTCGTCGGTTTGGGTAAACCGGCGATCACGATGGCGGGGGCCGGACCACAATTTACTCGCCATTTTGCCAAACTGCAACAGCGTTTATTAGGCTGTTCAATTCTCTTAGGCGATAGTGCCGAGTCAGTAGCAGACAAGTTAGAATATTTATTACAAAATCCCCCACAGTGGCAAGAAATCGCCTTTAATGGTCGTCAGAGAATGGGGGCAGCTGGGGCTTCCGATCGCATTGCCCAATGGTTACTAGGCAATTTTTGCCCTTAAACGAAAGTATCGGTCCGATTTTCGCCGCTAGTGGGCCCCTCAAAAATAGTTTCTAGGGCGATTTTTTGGGCGCTTGGTTGTTGTCCGTAGCTGAAAAGATAGGGAATTTCTCCGCTTTGTTGACGAAACCACTGGAAAACGTAGGGACTACCATAAATAATCAATGCTTGAATTTGTCCGGTTTTCAGCAAAGCTTGATAGATAGCTTTCGTTTCGTCCCTTAATCCGGCACTACCCCGAAAAGGATTACCACGGATAAATATTTGTAGGAGAGTCGTTTCTGGGGAGACGAGGGACTGATTAAAGGTGCTACGATCAATTATTTGGGTTTGATAACCCCATTGTCGGGGAATTGTCACCGCCGGACAAGAGCGATCGAGAAAGTCACAGTTGAGTAAATCATCGATAATGATTAAATTGCGGCCTTGAGTGGCTTTAATGGGTAAATTAGCGCTAACTGTTTGGGAATCTTTTAAAATATCCCTGACAATCTCTAGAGCTTGCGGTGCCGCTAAACTGCTTAAGGATTCTAAGGATGGCTGTCTTTGCCCTAATTTCTCTTTTGCTCGTTGAATACGTTGCCAAGAATCATTAATTCTCGCTTCGCTAATTGTACCCGCCTGCACGGCACTATACACCGCTTCGATCGCTTCGATCGGATCGGGTGGCATTAACAGTATATCGGCCCCCGCCTGTACCGCCCTCACTGCTATGGCGGCAGCACTGGCAATTTTGGTTACTCCCCCCATAATCAGGGCATCAGTGACGATTAAACCCTGAAAACCGAGATTTTGGCGCAGTTTTTCCCCGAGAATTTTCGAGGAAAGAGTGGCGGGAAATTCGGCATCCCAAGCGGGAATTAACAGATGGCCTGACATAATACTATCAACCCCCGACTCGATCGCTGCTTGAAAGGGGGGCAATTCGATCGCTTCTAGGCGATGATGATCGTGGTTGATGATGGGAAGATCGAGATGGGAGTCATTGCTGGTGTCACCGTGGCCCGGAAAATGTTTGGCCGTGGTCAAAACTGGATAGGAATCGGCCCCTAAAATAAAAGCTTGAGCTAGATTAGCGACGATTTCGGGAGTTTCGGCGAAGGAACGAATATTGATAACGGGATTGTCGGGATTATTGTTCACATCGACAATTGGGGCTAAAATCCAGTTAATCCCGATCGCTAGTGCTTCCTTCGCGGTAATTGCTCCCATTTCCCTAGCATATTCTGTGGCTTTTGTCAAGCTTTTTTCGGCTATTTTTCCTAAAGCCATCGGGGGGGGAAACCAAGTGGCGCCGGAAAACCTTTGGCCGACTCCCTCCTCGATATCGGCGGCGATGAGGAGAGGATTATCCCCGGACCAACTTTGTAATTGTTGGCTACGGAAAGCGATTTCGGCGGCGCTGCCTCCTAATAGAATCACCCCACCGAGGTGGAGGGTTTCTAACCAATGTTTCAGGGTGGCGTTGACAGGTTCCCAAGCAGGATAGCGGATTTGTTGGTCAAAGAGATAGCCGGAAGCGCGGACTACTATCATCTGACCAATACGTTCTTTTAGGGATAAAATGCGATCGCTCACTATTCAGTTATCAGTTATCAGTTATCAGTTATCAGGTTTAAGTTTTAAGTTCCCAGTGTTGTCTAAATTTAGTTATCCTCTACTGATCACTGTTCACTGGTCACTGATAGCGGAATCGTCATCTTCTGGGGGTCGATCGGTTTTAATATGATCAAGAAGATGTAACATTCGATCGCCGCGTTCGAGGGAAGAATCTTCTAGGAAGACCACTTCGGGGGTACGTCTGAGACGGATGCGTTGGCCCAGTTCGCGCCGGACGAATCCCGCAGCAGCTTTTAACCCGGCCATAGTTTCGGCCTTTGCATCTTTGTTGCCGTAGATAGACACAAAAATCCTAGCGTGTTGTAGGTCGTGGGAGAGGTCCACATCGGTAACGCTAACCATACCGGCACCGACGCGATCATCTTTAATTTCCATTAATAACATTTGGCTGACCTCGCGCTTAATTAGCGAGGACACGCGAGATACTCGACGGTCGTTAGCCATAATTCTTCGTCCCCTAAAAACAGCGAAACCCTTACCATTGTATCAAGCTAATCCGAGCATGGCTTTGAGGGTGAAATAAAGAAAGGCGAAAGTTCCCCCCAGAAAGCCCACAAGTGCGATCGCTGTGAGGGGATTTTTTAATAAAGGGGCCAACCAGCCGAAAAAGGCGAAGAAAATCCCTAAACTAAAGCTAATCAGATAGCGGGGGTAACGGCTCACGTTATCAAAAAAGTCGCCCATAAATTTTATTTATTATCTTTGTCCGTAAGTAATTATAGCAGTAAGCTTCGATGCTGCCACGCCGCTCGATTCAAGGGACTTAACAGAATCTCTATACTTTTGTACTATTTAGTGGTATAATGATCGGGCTGGAGAGAAATACGGAATCACTCTACTCTAGATCAAGTTAAGGGTACAGCCATTTTCAAGATCGTGACGGGCATCGATCGATCCCTGAATTTGGGCTAACCAAAAGAGGATAATTAATAGCCAGATGACAGCGATCAAATATCGAATCTTTGCCGAGAGAGTCGGGAATCCCCCCGACTAATAAGGGATTGTTAAAACTTAGCTCCAAACTAACTTTTGGATGGGTGCAAGGTTGGCATTGATACCTTAATACCTTAATTCAGCAACGACTAAGAATGCGGTGCTGGGGTAGAGGGTAATTAGATGGATAAATTCTAATTTTTAAGAAAATCTTAAACTTGGGTGTTGTATGGAAAAAATCCGTCTAGGATTACAGTCATACTCGTCGAACACTAAGCTCGATAATAAGTTCGCAGGAACAGTTAAAATTAAACACTTATTTCCTAAATTCATAAATGTCCTATGTTAAAGATTGCCACAATTCCCTATCCAATTGCCACAAAATACAAAAGCTTGTTTGGACAGGCAGAACCAATAGTAAAAAACCCTATTTGGTTGAACTGTTTTGCTCGTGGTATCGATGGTCGTGTTTATCGAAAGTGGTTCGACAACAAAGCCGGGTGGAAACCATCTGACTTTGATTGGCAGCCGCTTGGGGGAGGGATTACGGATTACCCAGTGGCAGTGGCATGGTCTAGCAATCGACTTGATATTTTTGCCCGCGATGTCAATGGCGCTCTGTGTCACAATTATGGAAGTAACAACGATAAACCTTTAGCAGGATGGGAACTACTGGGTGGTCCGATTCAAGGTACTCCCACAGTTGTTTCTTGGGGAACTAATCGAATCGATATTTTTGCTCGTCGCGATAATGGTATTTACCACAAGTGGTGGGATGGGAAGGGATGGAAACCCTCACAATTGGATTGGCAACCCCTGCCGGGGATTGAAACATCTGAGCCTCCTGCCGCAGTAACATGGTCTAAAGGTCGTTTAGACGTTTTCGTACTCGCTTTAGACGGGAATGTGTATCATAACTATGGAAATGGCGATCCTAACAACTGGAGCGGATGGGAAACACTAGGTGGCTCACCGTTAAAAGGATCGCCAACGGTTGTTTCTTGGGGGGCTGACAGGATTGATATTTTTGTCCGGTCCTGGGATGGTAGCATTAAACACAAATTATGGGATGGAGTATTTCCCTGGAAACCATCACAATTAGATTGGTATGATGTAGGTGGTCCGATTAACACCAATAGACCGGGTACATCTGACCCTCCTGCTGCGGTTGCATGGTCCAAAGGCCGGCTAGACGTATTTATACGCGGACAAAAAGAGGGGGCTGTGCATCATAATTATGGCAATGGAAGTCCTGACAGTTGGAGTGGATGGCAATCACTGGGGGGCAAAATCCAAGGACCTCCTACAGTTGTTTCTTGGGGAACTAACAGGCTTGATATTTTTGCCCGTGGGATGGATGATGGGGTTTGGCACAAGTGGTGGGATGGCGTTTTCCCCTGGAAGGGTTGGGAATTATTGGATAAACCAGTGAGTCCATCAATCGTTGTTTTTACTACAAAGAATCAAACTGGTGGAGCCATAAGGGTTAGCGGTAAAGGTTTTACCCCTGGTGGAAGAGTCAAGTTCTATGTTGAGAATCTAGTCAATCAAAAGAATCCATTCCATCTGACGGAAGATCTTGCAGATGCACAGGGACAGTTTTCGGAAAAAACTAATTTCTTCCAGGCCAACTGTTGGCCAAATCAAGTTAATCCTGCTGTAATTCGCGCAGTTGATGTGGTGACTGGTGCATCAGCAACAGGGACATCAAATGCTTATACTTGCTAATTATTTAGGGTTTGCTGAAAAAGTCATTGAAAAGTACAGGTCTCTTAATCAATGATTTCACTTAGCTACAAGCATAAGCTTTAGTTGTTGATTAATTTTTAAGTCATAACTTATCCTAATCAT
>NZ_SFBZ01000333.1:0-3699 GCF_007095495.1 Microcystis sp. M_QC_C_20170808_M9Col
TTAACCTGTTTGTGCCTTAAGTCCTTCCCTGTATGGATTTCAGCTACTTTTGAGCGTAGGCGCTCTCATCGAATTTTATTTTAAGTTAATTATTTGCATAACAATTCCCGAAGAGCCATCAAATACTTTCTCAGGGATATTATTCTCTTTTATATTTATTGTTAGGCTACCTTTGCCCTTGCTAATCTGTAAATACTCCAGATCATTATTTCCTGCAACACGAACCAAAAAAGTTGTTTTAAATGTCGTCTCTTTAAATTCTTTGATATTTGCTTGAAAAATTAATTTATTGGAACCAATAATCGTTTCTTTAATACTGGCATCAAGATTATAAGTATTAACAACTTCTTTTTCAATAAACTGGCTAAATTTATTGAGAATTTCATCGATTAATTCTTGATTGATCCTAATTTTTTTAATAGGTTTTTCCGAGTCAATTAATAAAGAATCAATTTGGGTATTTTCGGAAAACTTTCTAATATTGTCATTATTAAAAATTGTCCATAAAAGCTGAGAAACTAGGGTTTTGCCACTATTGTTGTAGCCAATAAAAGTATAAAAATTCTTGGTTAAATCTATAGCTTGATTATTATTTCTAATTGATCCCAAATTCTTGATCAGTAGTTCCATATTATTTTTACCAATCACACCGAGAGAATAACTAATTTTTTAAAGGTGGACATTTTGTCCACCCTTAAAACTATTGTAAACTGCTAGTTAACTGACTTTTGGCCTTAGCTAAAGCTTCGCTTAACTTACTAGCATCCCGTCCCCCAGCTTGAGCTAAATTGGGACGACCACCACCACCACCAGCGCAGATTTTAGCGATCGCACCGATAAATTTACCCGCTTGTAAACCCTTATCTTTAATCACCCGGGGACTAAAAGCGGCCACTAAACTCACTTTATCAGCTGCGGGAGTCGAGGCCAAAATCACCGCCCCTTCCCCTAATTTTTGCTGTAGTCTTTCGGCTGCGGCCATCAAAGCATTAGCATCAATATCGCCCAAAGAAGCGACTAATAGCTTAAATTCGCCGATAGATTCAGCTTGAGATAGCAAAGCATCCGATTTATTTAGTGCTAACTCCTGTTTAACCGCTTCTAACTGCTTTTGTGTGCCTTTTAACTCCGATTGTAGGGCCGTAATGCGATCAGGAATTTCCAGAGGTTTGACCTTAAAGCGATCGCACAGATCCCGCACCACCTGATCCCGTTCATTCAGGTATGCTAACACGGCAGGGCCGGCCACCGCTTCGATGCGACGAATTCCCGCAGCGATTCCCGTCTCGGAGATGATTTTAAATAAACCGATCTCGGCGGTATTTTTAACGTGAGTTCCCCCGCATAATTCCATAGAAACGCTAGGAATATCGATAACTCGCACTTCTGAGCCGTATTTCTCGCCAAACATGGCAATAGCTCCCTTTTGCTTCGCTTCTTCCAATCCCATCACCGCTATCTCGGTGTCATGCGCTTCGGCAATCCAAGTGTTAATCTGTTCTTCCACCTGTTGCAATTCAGCGCTAGTCAGGGGACGAGGACAGTTAAAATCAAAACGGAGGCGCTCAAAACTGACTAGGGAACCTGCTTGGGAAATCCCCCCATCCACAAGCTTTTTCAAGGCCGATTGTAGCAGATGGGTGGCGGTATGATTAGCTTGGGCGCGACGACGACAGGAACGGTCGATCTGTGCATTAATTGTATCGCCGGTGGTGACAATTCCCCGCTCTACCCGACCAAAATGGATAAAAATCCCCGATTCTTTCTGCACATCCTCCACGCGGATAAGCAGATTATCGCCGGTTAAATAACCCTTATCACCGATTTGTCCACCCGATTCGGCATAAAAAGGGGTTTGATCGAGAACTACCTGCACCTCAGTGCCTGCTGCGGCCGATTCCACCGTTTTACCGGCGACTAAAACCGCCGTTACTGTTGCGGTTGCTTGCAAATCCGTATAACCGAGAAATTCCGTCGGGTGAATATGTTCTGCCAGCTTATCTAAACTACCCTGTACCGTCAAATCTATGGATTCGTGGGCGGCTTTCGATCTTTGCTGCTGTTTTTTCATTTCCTGCTCGAAACCCGCCGTATCGACGCTTAAACCCTGCTCCTCGGCGATTTCTTGAGTGAGTTCCAGGGGGAAGCCATAGGTATCATAAAGGGTAAAGGCATCGACTCCCGAAATCTGGCTTTTTTCTTTTTCTAGAATCGATTCGAGCAGTTTCTCGCCTCTTTCTAGGGTTTCTAAAAATCTCGCTTCCTCTCGCTCTAATTCTGCCTTGATCACCGTTTCTCGTTCCCGAACATTGCCATAGACGGACTCGGAAAGAGCGATCGCAACTTCCGCCACTTTGGTGATAAATTGACCTTCAATACCGATTAAACGCCCGTGCCGTACTACTCTGCGAATCAGACGACGCAAGACGTAACCTCTGTCATTATTCGATGCTGAGATACCATCCGCTATCATGTGTACTACCGAACGCACATGATCGCCGATGACTTTTAGGGAAACTTTCGTTTTTTCGTCCGCTTTCTGGTAGTCTATGGCTGCTAACCGGGCCGCTTCGGCGACAATCGGGAAAATTAGGTCAGTTTCGTAGTTATTGGCGACTTTTTGCAGGATTTGCGCCATCCGTTCCAAACCCATCCCCGTATCGATATTTTTATTGGCCAGGGGTGTCAGATTGCCATCCGCGTCGCGGTTATACTGCATGAAGACGAGGTTATAAAACTCGATAAAACGGCTATCATCCTCTAAATCGATGGTTTTATCCCCTAATTCCGGGTGAAAATCGTAGTAAATTTCCGAACAGGGACCACAGGGACCCGTGGGACCCGATACCCAAAAGTTATCCGCTTCGCCCATTTTTTGGATACGATGGGCAGGAATACCGATTTTATCGCGCCAGATAGCGAAAGCTTCCTCATCCTCCCTAAAGACACTAACGACTAATCTTTCGGGGGGAAGGTTAAAAACTTCTGTGGACAATTCCCAGGCCCAGGCGATCGCTTGTTCTTTAAAATAATCACCAAAGCTAAAATTGCCCAACATCTCAAAAAAAGTATGGTGTCTAGCAGTCCGGCCGACATTTTCGATATCGTTGGTGCGAATACATTTTTGGGAAGTGGTAGCGCGGGGAAATTCTGGGGTCTTTTGCCCTAAGAAAATCGGTTTAAAAGGGAGCATTCCCGCAATAGTCAGCAAAACGGTGGGGTCTTCTGGGACTAGAGAGGCACTAGGGAGAATTTTATGGTTTCTGGCCGCAAAAAAGTCTAAAAATCGCTGGCGAATCTCGCTTCCGCTTAGGTGGTTACTCATAGAAGATGTCAGTTAGTCAGAAAATGCCTATTTTATCCATTGTGGCATTTTTGCGTTTTAACTCTCCACCTTTACTCTCGCGCCGCTTGTCGGACTTGTTCTAAGTCTAAATCCAAAGCTTGAGCGATTTGTTCCACACTTAAACCCAAAGCAAGCAAACGGGGAATAGATTCCAGTTTAGCCTCTAGTTTTCCTCGCTCTAGTCCTCGCTCTAGTCCTTGTTCGAGTCCTTGTTCGAGTCCTTCCCGTTTAGTGGCTTCCTTCCATTCCTGATAGGTTTGAGATAAGGTCATAAATACCTCTCTATCTTCAGTTTCTAGGATGTTATTTATTTCCATACTAACCCGCCAACTAATTAATAATTCCAGGACATT
>NZ_SFBZ01000334.1:0-8324 GCF_007095495.1 Microcystis sp. M_QC_C_20170808_M9Col
CCCCACACCCCACACCCCACACCCCACACCCCACACCCCACACCCCACACCCCACACCCCACACCCTACACCCCACACCCCACACCCTACACCCCACACCCCACACCCCACACCCTACACCCCCACTTCCCCGCTTGATCGAGTACAATAGAGTGTTCAGCAAAAGCGATCAGCTATTAGCTTTGATTAGTCCTTCGGTAAGAATATAAACCAGAGAAAAGAGCCATTAAAAGCGGCAATCAGCTGAAAAAGCTCAAAAACTGAATTTTAGGCTGAAGGCTGACGGTAGCTTGCTGAAAGCTGAATCCCGTTGATAATTTTTTTTACTTGAATCACCGTGGTTATCCAAATCGACTCAACTCAAAACTACGAAACCAAAACCCAAGAGATCGCTAGACAACTTTTAGCCGAAACTCGGGAAAAAAAAGGTCTTTGGTCTGCTTTACAGGATCAAATGCGTTGGGATGATAAATTACTTGATTGGGCAATGTCTAACCCCAATTTACGAGTACAATTATTCCGTTTTATTGACTGTTTACCCGCTTTACGCAGTAATGCCGAGATCGCTAATCATCTCCAACAATACCTCGGTGATGCTTCCGTAGAACTGCCCAGTGCGCTGAAAAGTATCCTCAACTTTAGTGATCCTAACTCCCTACCCGCTCAAACGGCCGCCAGTCTGATCAGTAAATCCGTAGAAACCTTAGCTCGTAAGTATATCGCCGGGGAAGACCTAGGGCAAATTACTCGCACTGTCACCCGTCTGCGGAAGGAAAAAATGGCTTTTACCATAGATCTCCTCGGTGAAGCGGTAATTACTGAAGCGGAAACCCAAGTTTATCTACAAAGTTATCTGGATTTAATGACCCATTTGGCTCAAGAAGCGAGCAAATGGAATAAAGTTAGCCAAATTGATGAAGCGGACGGCGACTTATTACCACAAGTGCAGGTTTCTGTCAAGCTAACTGCCTTTTATTCTCAGTTTGATCCCATAGATCCGATTGGTAGTAAGGAGAAAGTTTGCGATCGCATTCGCCTACTGTTGCGACGCGCTCAGGAGTTAGGGGTGGCAGTCCATTTTGATATGGAACAGTACGTTTATAAAAACCTCACCCTGGCTATCCTGAAAGAATTACTCCTAGAAGAAGAATTTCGCAGTCGTACCGATATTGGCATCACCCTACAGGCATATTTAAGAGATTCTGCCCAAGATTTACAAGATTTAATTAATTGGGCCAAAAAGCGCGGTTATCCCCTGACTGTCCGGCTAGTCAAAGGCGCTTACTGGGATCAGGAAACGATTAAATCTCGGCAAAATCACTGGCCACAGCCGGTATATAACGAAAAATCGGCCACCGATGCCAATTATGAACGGATGACGCGGTTATTATTGGAAAATCATCAATATTTATACGCCGCCATCGGTAGTCATAACGTGCGATCGCAAGCCTTGGCCTGTGCGATCGCAGAAAGTTTAGAAATTCCCCGTCGTCGCTTTGAAATGCAGGTATTGTACGGCATGGGCGACCAATTAGCCAAAGCGTTAGTGAAGCGGGGTCATCGGGTGCGGGTTTATTCCCCCTACGGACAACTCTTACCCGGTATGGCCTACCTAATCCGCCGTTTATTAGAAAATACCGCTAATAGTTCCTTCCTAAGGCAAAATTTGGAGGATCGTCCCGTGGAAGATTTAATCGCAGCCCCCCGGGTTTTAGGCAAGGATAACCCGATTATCCCCGGTTTTCCTAATGCCCCCGATACAGATTATGCTAACGAGCAATTACGAAATAAAGCGAGTCAAGCCCTTACTTTTGTCAAAAATTCCCTCGGTAAAACCTATTTACCCCTAATTAACGGCGAATACGTCACCACCAATGTTCAAATTAATTCCGTTAATCCCTGTAACCCGCAGGAAATAGTGGGTAAAGTGGGCTTAATTGAGGTGGAACAGGCAGAAAAAGCGATCATAGCGGCAAAACAGGCTTTTCCCGCTTGGAAACGCACTCCAGTGGCTAAAAGAGCCGAAATACTGCGAAAAGCGGCGGATTTGATGGAAGCGCGACGACACGAGTTATCGGCCTGGATTTGTTTGGAAGTGGGCAAAGTTATCCAACAGGCGGATCCGGAAGTGTCAGAAGCGATCGATTTTTGCCGTTATTACGCCTCTGAGATGGAAAGACTGGATTTAGGGCATAATTTCGACGTAGCAGGTGAGAATAATCGTTATTCCTACCAACCCCGGGGTATTGCTTTAGTGATTTCTCCCTGGAATTTCCCCCTAGCGATCGCAGTTGGAATGACAGTAGCGGCTTTAGTAGCTGGTAACTGCACGCTATTGAAACCTGCCGAGACTTCCTCGGTGATTACGGCGAAATTTGCCGAGATTCTCCTAGAAGCGGGTATTCCTGCCGGAGTCTTCCAATATATCCCGGGTAAAGGTTCCCAGGTGGGGGCGCATTTAGTTAGCCATCCCGATGTTCACCTAATCGCCTTCACCGGTTCACGAGAAGTGGGCTGTCGCATCTATACAGATGCCTCCATCGTGCAAAAGGGTCAAAAACACCTAAAACGAGTTATCGCCGAAATGGGCGGCAAAAATGCCCTAATTGTCGATGAGAGTGCCGATTTAGATCAGGCCGTTGTCGGTGCGGTTAAGTCCGCTTTTGGCTACACCGGCCAGAAATGTTCCGCCTGTTCGCGGATAATCGTTCTGGAAAGCGTCTATGATAGCTTTGTTGATCGCTTTGTCGAGGCTACCAAGTCCCTCAATATCGGGCCGACGGATTTACCGAGTACGGAAGTAGGACCGGTTATCGACGAGAAAGCTCAAGCAAGAATTCGGCAATACATCGAAACTGGTAAAAAAGAGGCTGAATTAGCCCTAGAAATGCCAATTCCAGAAGTGGGTTATTTCGTCAGTCCCACCGTCTTTAAAAATGTTCCCCCTGATGCGGTAATAGCGATGGAGGAAATTTTTGGTCCGGTGGTGGCGATTATCAAAGTGAGCAATTTCGAGGAAGCTTTAGCTGTAGCTAACGGAACCGACTATGCTCTAACCGGTGGCTTATATTCTCGCACTCCTGCCCATATTAACCGAGCTACGCAGGAATTTGAAGTGGGAAACCTCTATATTAACCGGGGAATCACCGGCGCGATTGTCTCCCGTCAACCCTTCGGGGGTTTCAAGATGTCGGGGGTAGGTTCCAAAGCAGGGGGTCCCGATTATCTGCTGCAATTCCTCGAACCTCGTCACATCAGCGAGAATATTCAACGTCAGGGATTTGCACCGATTGAAGGGGCCGATTAAGCAATTTATGGCTAGGGTTTGCGGCAAAAAGTTTGTTGGTGGGGTCAGGAGACAGGAGACTCCGAGACAGGAGACAGGAGTCAGTATTCAGGAGACTCCGAGACAGGAGTCAGTATTCAGGAGACAGGAGACTCCGAGACAGGAGTCAGCTTTTTTCTCCCTGCTCCCTTCCCCCCACTTCCCTATCTCCCCACTCCCCTATCTCCCCCCGCAACGCGCACGAAGTGGTCTCCCCACTCTCCTAGACTTTTTAAACAGGATTTAGTATCACAGGGGACTCCCCAACTGTTGTCTTTCCTAGCTGATTTCTTGGCTGTCAACCTACTGCTATATACTTAAGTTGAGAATTGCGTCGGCCTATCAAGAAAAGACTATGACGATTGAAACCGTTGCCACAAAACCCTTTAGTGACCAGAAACCGGGGACTTCTGGATTGCGAAAATCCGTTCCCGTTTTTCAACAACCCCATTATCTGGAAAATTTTATTCAAGCTATCTTCAATACTTTAGACGGTATCGAGGGTCAAACCCTAGTCGTCGGTGGAGATGGTCGTTATTATAACCGTCAAGCTATTCAAACTATCCTGAAAATCGCCGCCGCTAACGGTATCGGTAGAATACTCGTGGGAACCGATGGTATTGTCTCCACTCCCGCTATTTCTGGGTTAATTCGCGAAAATAACGCTTTTGGCGGTATTGTTCTCTCCGCTAGTCATAACCCCGGCGGTCCGGAGGGCGATTTTGGCATTAAGTACAATATTACTAACGGCGGACCGGCCCCGGAAAATATCACCGATGCAATTTATGCCGAGACTAAGGTGATTAGCAGTTATAACATCCTCTCAGGGGCTGATATTAATCTCGATCGCCCCAGTTCCTTTAAACTGGGAACTATGGATGTGGAAGTGATCGATGCGGTTACTCCCTACGTCAAAATGATGGAAAAGATTTTTGATTTCGATCGCATTCAGGCCCTACTCACTTCTGGTAAGTTTAAAATGTGCATGGATTCTCTCCATGCGGTGACGGGTCCCTACGCTTATGCCATCTTTGAACAGCGTTTAGGCGCGCCCAAAGGTACAGTATTAAATGGTATTCCCTTAGAGGATTTTGGTGGTGGTCATCCCGATCCTAACCTAGTCTATGCCCATGATCTGGTAGAAATTCTCTTTGGTCAAGAGGCTCCGGATTTTGGGGCCGCTTCCGATGGAGATGGCGATCGCAATATGATCCTCGGTCGGAATTTTTTTGTCACCCCCAGTGATAGTTTAGCTGTACTAACTGCCAACGCTCATCTAGTACCGGGCTATCAAAATGGTATCACGGGAGTGGCGCGATCGATGCCCACCAGTGCGGCGGCCGATCGAGTAGCGGCTAAACTGGGAATTGACTGTTATGAAACTCCCACCGGTTGGAAATTCTTCGGTAATTTGTTAGATGCGGGGAAAGCAACCCTTTGCGGGGAGGAAAGTTTCGGCACGGGTTCCAATCATATTCGCGAAAAAGATGGTTTATGGGCGGTTCTTTTCTGGTTAAATATTTTGGCAGTTAAAGGGGAATCTGTAGAGGAAATTGTTCGCAGTCATTGGCAAGAATTTGGTCGTAATTTCTATTCTCGTCATGATTATGAAGAAGTCGCCTTAGAACCGGCAAAAGAGATGATGGCACGTCTCCAGAAGTTGGTTTTAGACCTTAAGGGTAAACAATTTGGTAACTATGAAGTGGAATATGCCGATGATTTTAGCTATACGGATCCCGTGGATGGTAGTGTGAGTAAAAATCAAGGCATTCGCATTGGTTTTACCGATGGTTCTCGGATTATTTATCGTCTATCGGGTACGGGAACTAAAGGAGCAACTCTTCGGGTTTATCTAGAAAGTTATGAACCGGACGCAAGTAAACACGATATCGACACCCAAAAGGCCCTACAACCCTTAATTGATTTAGCCGAAGAAATCGGTCAAATTCGTCAATCTACCGGACGGGAACAACCCACGGTTATTACCTAAAATCTAGGGATCAGCTATCAGTTGTTATCGGGGAATTTTTTGACCTGCTGACCACTGATAGCCCCTCCTTAATTACTTCCAGTAATTGCCCTGTGGTACAATTTCTGAATTCCCGTGACTAATTTATCTAACATCGATCGATGGCTATCATGAGTCGGATCGAAACTCTGCACTTTGGTTAATAATTTTGCTTCCTGTACGTCCACGTCGTCATCGCTATAGATTAAAGTGCTAATCGATGTTAGTAGATCTTGATAGATTTCTGGACTAGGATTATCGCCTAAATAGGACTCTAACCATCGATAACATTCACCGGTTTTAACTGGTTTTAGTTCCGATAATAGTGGTTTTATCTCCGGATCATCATCAAGTTTTTCCCTCACAGCTACCTGTCTTAAATAGTTTCTTTCTGATGGTTGAATGACCCCATCAATCCAAGCAACACCGATGAGAATTTTCAGTAATTGTTTATTTTTCATCCCACACTTCCTTGACTAACTTAGCCATAAAAAAACCGTCTTGATTATGCCGATGGGGTAACACTTCGATCGCTCCCGTTTCTGTATAGTATTCTGAGAAGCATGAATTAGAGTCAGGAGTGGCCATTTTCCAATCGGGATGAGCGGCTAAAAACTGCTCGATCACTCTTTCATTTTCTAACGGATCCAGAGTACAGGTGGCATAAACTAAGATTCCCTTCGGTTTTACCCAAGTGGCAGCCGAGGCTAAAAGTTCCCCCTGTCGTTTGGCTAGTACAGGTAAATTTTCCGGTGTTTGTCGCCAACGTATATCAGGACGCTTGTGCAGGGTTCCCAATCCTGAACAGGGAGCATCGATTAGTACACGATCGGCGATGCCGCGCCACTGGGGACGATCGCGACTATCCCCTAGATGTATTTCGATCGCTTTTAAGTCTAATCTTTTAATATTGGCTTCTAACTGTCGTAAACGGGATGCCGTTTGATCACAGGCTAATATTCTACCCCGATCGCCCATTAATTCGGCAATATGAGTGGTTTTTCCCCCCGGTGCCGCACAAGCGTCGATAATTGTCTCTCCGGGCTGGGGATCGAGCAGATAAGTGACTAATTGGGCGCTAATATCCTGTAGGGTGTAATTTCCGGCTCGAAATCCCTCTAAACGCTCAATATTGCCTAAACCAGAGGTTAAACGGCAAGCTAGAGGTAACTTAAGATAATTAAAAGTTATATTGGCTGATTCTAACTCATTTTCTAGGGCTTCTCGGCTAGTTTTCAGGGGATTAATCCGAATATCGAGGTCAGGAGAGCGATTAAACCATTGACACAGTTGTTCCGTTTCCGTAACACTAAAGCGATCTAACCACAATTGCACCAACCAATCGGGGAAACTGTGGAGAATACCCAATCTAGAAGCGGTATTTTCCGGTAAAAGTAAAGGATCGTCGCCATTAGCAGTTAAACGGAGATATTGCCGCAGCATTCCGTTAACCACCGCCGCTAATTTGCCTAAATGACTGATTTTAGTTAATTCTACCGCCGTATTCACCGCCGCCGATGGGGGAATCTGGGATAGATAACGCAGTTGATAAAGACCAATATGGAGAATTCGCCGTAAATCCGGGGGTTGCTGGGCCGCGGTTTTTTTCCCCAAGCGATCGAGCAGCGCATCCAAAGTTCTTTGTCGGCGGATTATACCATAAACAATCTCCGTTGTCAAGGCTTTGTCAAGACAATTTAAGGAACTAGCGGACAAATGGCGATCAAGAGCGCGATCGGGATAGGCGGAGGAGCGATCGATATCCCGTAAAATCAGCAAAGCCAGCTGACGAGCATTATTCATGCAGTTTCTAGACGATTGCGGAGGAATTGGCGTAAAATAGTCAGTGCCGGAATCGGGATTTCGTGACCCATATTTAACTCGTGATATTCGACGTTAACCCCCAAACCAAGCAGTAAATCTCTGGCTTGACGAGCAGCAGCGATAGGAACGACGGGATCCTGCTTACCATGAACAATTAAGACATTTTGTGGGCCTTGGGGATGGGGTTCACCGTGCAGATAACCACTCAAGGAACCCAATCCCGCCAAGGGTAAAGATAAACCCACATCCAGCGTCATCGCTCCCCCTTGGGAAAAACCGGTCAAAAAAGTCCGCTCTAGGGGAATACCGGTAGTTGCTTCTAGGGAAATAATCCAATCGTGCAACTGTTGACGACTAGGGACTAAACCTTGATAATCGGAGGTTTCTAAAGCATACCAGGCGCGTCCCCCCGGCACTTGGGGATGATCGAAGGGAGCATTAGGAAACAAAAATTGACAATCAGCTAGATCCAGCATCGATGCAAGGGGGGCCAGATCCATGGCATCTGCACCCCAACCGTGCAGCATGATCACTAGATAGCGAGCGGGATTTTCCGGGGAAGGGGGAATGACAATCGGGTTAAAAGACAGAGTTTTTTCCTCGCAATTCTCTTTTTTCTCTATTCTATAGCGGTTTTCCCCGGGGTGAGATGGGTGTTGGGGGAGTATTTTCAGTGATCAGCTTCTGAAGGCAAAAGGCACTCATGCAAAAGGCAGCTTTATTCTCCCAACTCCGGCGCTCCCAACTCCCATCACCCCACACCCCACACCCCAGGAAAAACTTTTTCAGCATCCCCTAAATAGCAACCAATAATTTCCCTTGTCTTTCTATCAATTAACCGCCAAATATAAACCTTTATCGTCTTAGAAAAAACCAAAGACCACATCTCATCACATTCTCTAAACAATTTACCTTTTGGTTTGTCCGAAACCTTTACTTGACGGGGAACAGCCGCCAGTTTATTGTTGACATAATTTTGTAACCATGACCAACTTACCCCTGTTACTCTCGCAATTCCTCGCAAGGAAATTCGTTCGAGCAAGAGTTGATCAATTAATTGTTTGGTTTCGTCAGAGACGGTTTTATTAGTGGGATTGATCACCAACGGTTGACCACATTCTTTACCTTGACGTTTGGGTTTTCCATTATGAATAGAACCATTCTTGA
>NZ_SFBZ01000335.1:0-9349 GCF_007095495.1 Microcystis sp. M_QC_C_20170808_M9Col
AGGGTGTGGCCCCCCCAACCCCCCCGACATCGGGGGGGCAGGTGGGGTGTGGGGTTTTACCCATTTTCACCTGGTCAATTACCTAATTTTCAGGGAAAAAGTACCTGAATTTTCCCCTCGATCACTGCAAGGGTCGGGACTTTTTGAGGTCAAAAAAGTCTAAAAGCCTTATCCAACAAGGTTTTTAGATTTATTCAGCAAACCCTAATTACTTTAAAGTTAAATCCAGCGAAAATGTAATTAATTTCCCGATTTATTGATACTTATCTCAATCTAAATCCGGTCGAAGAGATACAATTTCAAGAAGAGATTAGCACATTTAGTCAACCCGTACAGGAGGGAGTTATACAAATTACCACCAGTTGGATGCGTCAAGGTATTGAACGCGGTATTGAACGCAAAAAGACATTGATTCTTCGTCAACTTAAACGCAAGTTAGGGGAGATTAATCCTTCATTGGAAACTAAAATTATGCAGCTAAATATTGATGATGTCGAAGCATTAGGAGAAGCTTTATTCGATTTCTCTACGGTTGAAGATTTAATCAATTGGTTAAATACTTTAACTGCCTAGCTTTGACTTTAGCGATCGCCTTTTTAACCTTCAGTCTTGAGAAAACGGGTTTCTCCGAGAAACCCGTTTTCTGTATATACAGTTTTCCCGATCAATGTTAATTTCTGTTATGGAAGTCTTGAAAAATTGGTGCTTGTTGGGCTAAAACTGTTAGCAATAAACTTTTGCAGTTAATGTCATGACTTCTTCACTGTTGCCGATTCTTCCTGTTGTTGACGATGTTTTGTTCGATTTCGCTCAATCTGATGGCTTTTGGGCAAATTTGGCCATCGCTTTTGGAGCAAGTTATGATGTGGTTAAAGCGACAGAAATACAACAGCAGTGGCAAAGCCGAAATTTTAGTCAACTTCCCCCAATTGAGATACTTAGTAGTGAAGTTTTGGGGACGGCGAATGGTGCATATTCCAGCAGTAAGAATAAGATTTATAGCGTTATATACTGATGCTGGTAACGATACTATCAATGGTGGCACGGGTTTTGATTATTATGTAGCAAATTACAGTGATCGTACCACTGGGCTGACCATGACCTATGACCCAACTACAGGTAATGGTACTATCACCATTGGTAGTGAGGTTGATACTCTCATTTCCATTAATAGTTTTAATGGTGGTTACGGTTTAAATGGTGGTTTTATAGGGACAAATTTCGCTGATTTTATTCTTGGTACTTCAGACAGTGAAAATTATATTTGGTATGGTATTTATGGACGCGATGGTAACGATACTATTAATGGTGGTGCAGGAGATGATAATCTTTACGGAGAAGAAGGCAATGATGTTTTAAATGGTGATACTGGTAATGATGCTCTTTATGGTGGTAATGGTAATGACACCCTACAAGGAACCAATAGCGGTACAGGAGAACGAGATACTTTAGAAGGAGGAACAGGAAATGATCGCTTTATCCTTGCAGATACGACAAAGACCTTCTATGATGACGGTAATAGCACCCTTCCGGGTAATAACGACTACGCGACAATTACCGACTTTAACACCACTGATGATATTATTCAACTACGGGGTTCAAGTGGCGACTATCTGTTAACGGTTTCTGGTTCTAAGACTAATCTCTACATCAACAAACCAGGAAGCGAACCAGATGAACTCATTGCGGTTATCAATAATCAAACAGCATTAAGTCTAACTGCTAGTTATTTTAGTTATGTTTCTAGTCCTACTCTTCCCAGTATTACCCTTGCGGTTGCTCCCAGTAGTGTCAATGAAGATGGGACAACTAACTTAGTCTATACCTTCACTCGTACTGGTTCTACTACCAGCGCCTTAACCGCTAACTATACAGTTGGGGGAACAGCTACTTTTAGCGCAGATTACACTCAAACCGGTGCAGCAAATTTCACCAGTACAACAGGGACAGTGAATTTTCTTGCTGGTTCAGCGAGTGCTACCGTAACTGTTGACCCCACTGCTGACACAACAGTCGAAAGTAATGAACTCCCAATCGAACTTTAAAACCCATCTCCCCGCTTCCCCTATACCTTCCGCTTGCCTATTGCCTATTGCAAGAGTGCCTTATCTCAACAAGTAATTTAAATTCAGTACAGCTTACACCCAAAAGAATCTCAACCAAAATGCTTGACAAAAGCCAAGACTTGACTTATACTTTTTATATAATGGGAATCCGTGCCTAAATATATATAGGGGTTTTCAGAGAAATTAACGAGCGTTTGCCGCAAGGATTAAAGCTGGTTTGGTTAGACTAACTTTAAGTATCTAAGCACAATCAATTACACATCTAAGCCACTACTCCGTCAGACTTCTGCTGTGATCAGTAAACAGTGAACTAAAAACTCAAATCCGATCCCGTCTCCTGTATCCCGTCTCCTGTCTCCTGTCTCGACGAGGAAATTAATTTTGCGCGACTACTTATCAGTACCTTTTTAGGAGAGAAAAGTTATGGCTGAGTCAAAAAGCTGGGATTTTCAGAGATTTTGGCAAACTCTAGACTATTTTGATAGTATTCCCCTGTGGAGTTGTCTGCAAAAGCTGCTCGGTTTCGGGGAAGATAAAAAAAATCAGCTAACAAATGAGCAAGGGATGAAGACCATTTTAGTCATTGGTGGTGAAAATGCGATCGGTAGAAAAGTAATCACCCAACTACAGCAGCAAAACTATCAAATTCGCGCTTTAGTCGATAATATTGATGATGCACGTCAATTATTTGCTGAAAATGTCGATTTATTTGCTCTGCAAACCCCGCAATTATTCACAGGGATTGAGAGAATTATCTACTGTCAAGGGGAGAATAACCGCCATAGTTTAGCTAATTTACTCGATTTATTGAAAAATGCCGGGATAACCGCCGAAAAAACCCTCTTTGACTTTAGCAATCCCAGCAGTGATATCAAAGAAATCTGGGGTGCGGTGGATGATGTGGTAATGGGAGGAGTGAGTGAGAGTCAGATAACCCTAAGCGGAGGACGAGCGCTCTTTTCCGGTATCGTTAGAACCGAAAATAACGGCGGTTTTGCCTCAGTTCGTACCAGAAACATGAATCCTCCCCTAAATTTATCTAACTACGAGGGAATAGAATTACAGGTACAAGGGGACGGAAAACGCTATAAATTAATTCTGCGCTGTGAAGGACGTTGGGATGGCATCGGTTACTGTTATTCTTTTGATACATTTGAGCGCACCTGGCAAAAGATTTCTATTCCTTTTGGAGATTTAATCCCGGTGGTGCGGGCCAAAACGATGAGAGATGCAGCACCCTTTGATAGCAGTAGCGTCTATGCTTTGCAGTTAATGCAGAGTAAATTCGAGTACGATGGGGCCATAAATCCCCGTTTCTCCCCGGGGTTATTTGCTTTAGAAATTGTCACAATTAAAGCCTACGGGGGCAAAAACCGCTTAATTATCGTTAAAGAAGGAGAAATCGCCGAAAAAAGCCTTTTAGATGCCAGTGGTTATCCCTACGAAGCGATCGATTCTGCTCAGATTTTCGCTAAACTTAATTAATTTAAATAAGCTTGCATCTCAAGTTAAACTACAGAACATCGGGTTAAGATCATGACTATCGGGAGCATAATTAAGGAGGTATGTTCATGAGTGAACAGAATCCCTACGAACAACTTGGGGTTACTGAAGAATCCTCTTTTGAAGAAATTCAAGAGGCCAAACAAAGACTGGTGCAACAGTATCAAAATGATAGCAAAATTGTCGAATTGATCGAGTCGGCCTACGATTCCGTCCTGATGGATCGACTGCGGATGCGACAGGAGGGTAGAATTAAAGTACCCGATCGCATTCGTTTTCCTGAACGTCTGACGATTCCGGTGGAAAGTAAACCGGTGACTAGCAGCAAATCTCCTCACTGGTGGCAAAGCTTAATCGATACACCTTCTGCACGGGATATCGGTGTACCAGCAGTGATTTACGCTTGTTTAGGAGCAATAACGCTGTTAGTTCCCGATCCCAGTGGCTCCCTCTTACCGCTGCTCTTAGCTTTTGGCGTTTTCGTTAATATCTATTTTTTCAACCGCAAGGAAAAACGTTTTGGCCGCGCCTTACTATTCACTCTCGCTGGTTTATTGCTAGGAGTCGCTCTGGGAGCGGGATTAGCCAGTTTAGCGGCCAAGGCTGATTTGCATATCTTCGGCGATCGCCAAATTTATGCGCTCGTCACTTTTCTAATCTTTTGGGTGATTAGTAGTTTTTTCCGTTAACCAATCGCTCGTAGGGAGCCTAAGATCACGTCCACTGCTTCCCCAAGGTTATTGACGATATAATCAGGCTCGTAGCTCTCTAAACGGGAACGGCTGCGAATCCCCGATAATACGCCAATAACCTTAATATTTTGGCTTTTAGCGGCGGCAATATCCGCTTCCGTATCCCCCACCATCCAAGTATCGGCAGCCGCCGGCAGTTCTTTAGCGGCCTTAGCCATAAGCAGGGTTTTGTCGCGCACGTCGTTGGTTTTGGTGTAATTGTTATTTAGACAATAACGACGATTAGCGGCGAAAAAACGACCGATATCGTGGCGATTAAAGGCATGATCTAGCTCGGATACCCGCCGCATCGTCATCACGACTAAATCGATCTTTAACTCTTGGATTTTCTGGAGAGTTTCCAAAGAACCAACCACCGGGCGATCGTGGACAAGATAGGGTAAAGTATGGACAGTTTGACGACGAAGATGGGCAAATTTACGCGCTTGATCTTCATCTAATCCTGACATTTCCCCGATACGCTTCTCAGAAACCTGATCCCGTTTTAACTGCCAGAATTCCGCTTTCGATAATTCCCCGATAATTTGACCTTTATAGGCGGTTTTCTGTAAACAGTCTTGATAAACTTGGTAATATCGCTCCGATACGTCCATTATCGGGCCGTCAAAGTCGCTAATTAGTCTCAACATCGTTCTAATACTTCTCGCTTTATTAATTTTTATATACAAGTTACCCTAGAGTCTTGACAATGACAAGAGTTTTGTCAGGAAAAAAATTAGGGATGAGGGAAGTGGGGTGTGGGGTGTAGGGTGTGGGGTGTGGGGGGAAGTGGGGAGACCACTTCGTGCGCGTTGCGGGGGGAAGTGGGGAAGTGGGGAAGTGGGGAAATGGGGAAGTGGGGAAGTGGGGAAATTTCAACTAAAACCCTAAAACCCTAAAACCCCAACCCCTAAAACCCTAAAACCCTAAAACCCCAACCCCTCACTGTTTACTGATTACTGATCACTGATCACTGATGCTTCCCCTTCCCTAGTCTGGACGGTTAGCTTAAAATAAATGTAAGGATATGTAAACTTTCGTAACTATCTCGCCAATTGGCTAACCAATGATCCCAACAACTTCTTTATTCGCACCCGTTGACGATGATCTCCGTCTTTTGACCAATAACTTAAAAAACCTCGTCGGCGCTCGTCATCCCATTTTAGCGGCGGCAGCAGAACATTTGTTCGAGGCCGGTGGTAAACGCGTTCGACCGGCGATCGTGTTGTTAGTGTCTCGCGCTACCATGTTAGACCGGGATATAACTCCCCGTCATCGTCGATTAGCGGAAATCACGGAGATGATCCACACTGCCAGTCTCGTCCATGATGATGTGGTAGATGAGGCAGAATTGCGGCGCAGTGTTCCCACCGTTAACAGTTTATTTGACAATCGCGTGGCGGTTTTAGCGGGGGATTTTCTTTTCGCTCAATCCTCTTGGTATCTAGCTAATTTAGATAATTTAGAAGTGGTAAAATTGCTCTCAGAAGTGATTCGCGATTTTGCTGAAGGGGAAATTCAACAGGGAATTAATCGCTTTGATACCAGTATCTCCTTGGCAGCTTATCTAGAAAAAAGTTACTACAAAACTGCTTCTTTAATTGCCAACAGTGCCAAAGCGGCCGGGGTATTAAGCGAGCAATCAGCTGAAGTTAATCATCATTTATATAATTATGGTCGCGATTTAGGATTAGCTTTTCAAATCGTCGATGATATTCTCGATTTTACCTCCCCTACGGAAGTATTAGGAAAACCCTCTGGCTCCGATTTGATCAGTGGTAATATCACTGCTCCCGCTCTCTTTGCCATGGAGGAAAATCCCTATATAGAAGTGTTAATCGAGCGGGAATTTAGTCAGGAAGGAGACATCGAAAAAGCTCTTGATTTTATTCACTCTAGCCAAGGTATTCCTCGCTCAAAAGAATTAGCCGATCAATACGGTCAAAGTGCCTTAAAACACCTTGAATGTTTAGCTTCCTCTCCCTCAAAAGATGTGTTAATCGAGCTAGTAGATTACGTTTTGAGCCGAATTTATTAGGGAATAATAGTTCTCGCCGTAGCAATAGTCCAAGCATCGACTAATAATAAAAATAGGGTGAGAATAAAAAGAATTCCATACATCCAAGGCTGAGAAAGGGGGCGAATATCGGTCATATCCAAGTTAGTTTTTTCCTCGATTATTTTGACCATGCGATTAAACCCCACTACTCGCATCGGCAATAAATAGGCTTTTTCTGAGGAGCGATCAAGGAAATAATAAACTAAACCACCCTGTCCTGTACTGCGACATTTAAGTTCTTTTATATCTGTCCAATTTAACCACCAACCAGAGCGAAGAAAAGCAGGAAACCATTGGGGATAGGTAACTTGTATCCCTGTTTCTGATAAAATGACTCTTTCACTTAAAGCTCCGTATAAAGCGATTAATCCTAAGCTAATTCCTACCCAGAGAAAATTGGGACTAACAGGGGAATTAGTGACTTTTGCTAAAAAGGGTAAAGGGATGGTTAACGCCACATATAAACTTAATAAAGTTACCCGAATTATTGGTGATATCCGAAAAGTTGTTGTCTCGTTCATTTGATAACCTTAATCAGTAAACAGTAAACAGTGAAAAGAAGGCTCCGAACTTGCCACTTAATACTTTAACACTTTAATACTTAATACTGCTCACTGAAAACTCAAAACTGATAACTGATAACTGATAACTGATAACTGAACAGAGATTTGCACCTCGATCGCAGGTGATTGTTTGACCGTAAACTGTTATTCTAGGCATTAGGGGCGTGATTTTAACTTGCTACAGTTATTAATTAATATTAACACTTATTGACTATTTCTATGAACAATGGTAAGCGCATTTGGGTCTATGACACTACTCTCCGGGATGGGGCCCAGCGAGAAGGGATTTCCCTCTCCCTAGAAGATAAAATTAAAATCGCCAGGGAATTAGATCGGATGGGTATTCCTTTTATCGAAGGCGGTTGGCCGGGCGCAAACCCTAGAGACGGTCAATTTTTCTGGAAACTGCACGAAGAACCCCTAAAACAAGCGGAATTAGTCGCTTTTTGTTCCACTCGTCGCCCCCATATCGAGGCCCGGGAAGATCGGATGTTAACCGCCATTCTCGCCGCTAGAACCCGTTGGGTGACAATTTTCGGCAAATCTTGGGATCTGCACGTCACAGAGGGCTTAAAAACCAGTCTGGAGGAGAATTTAGCCATGATAGGAGATACGATCGAGTATCTACGCTGTCAGGGAAAACGAGTCATTTATGATGCCGAACATTGGTTTGATGGTTACAAAAATAACCCTGAATACGCCCTTTTAACCCTCAAAACCGCCAGGGATGCCGGGGCCGAATGGTTAGTTTTCTGTGATACCAACGGTGGCACTTTACCCCAAGAAATCGCCCCTATTGTGGAAAAAGTGCGGGAGACATTGGGCATCGATCCCGATGGGGAAAATGGGACTAAATTAGGCATCCATGCCCATAATGATGCGGGAACAGCCGTAGCCAACTCCTTAGCGGCAGTTAACGAGGGCGCACGCATGATTCAAGGCACAATTAACGGTTATGGGGAACGCTGCGGCAATGCCAATTTATGTACTTTAATTCCCAATCTTCAGTTAAAAATGGGCTTTTCTTGCCTAGAAGAAAATCAATTAGGCCGATTGGCGGGAACTAGCCGAAAAATCAGCGAAATGGTCAATTTAGCCCCAGATGATCATGCTCCCTTCGTCGGACGTTCTGCTTTTGCCCATAAAGGCGGCATTCACGTTTCTGCGGTGGCGAAAAATCCCCTAACCTACGAACATATTAACCCGGAAGCGATCGGGAATCAGCGTCGCATTGTCATTTCTGACCAATCGGGATTAAGTAATGTGTTAGCGAAAGCGCGCAGTTTTGGCATCGATTTAAATAAAGATGATCCCACCTGTCGGCAAATTTTGGAACGTTTAAAAATCTTGGAAAGTGAGGGTTATCAATTTGAAGCAGCCGAAGCTAGTTTTGAGTTATTAATGCGGGAAGCTTTGGGACAAAGAAGCCACCTTTTTGAATTAAAAGGATTCCAAGTTTATTGTGATATGCTCCGGGATAGTGGTAATGCGATTGCAACAATTAAAGTACAGGTAAAAGAGGAAGATTTATTAGAAGTGGCCGAGGGTAACGGGCCCGTGGCTGCTTTAGATCGAGCTTTAAGAAAGGCTTTAGTCAAATTCTATCCCGAAATTGCTAACTTTCACCTGACCGATTATAAAGTGAGAATCCTCGATAGTGGTTCGGGGACGGCAGCGAAAACTAGGGTTTTAATCGAGTCCAGTAACGGTCAACAAAGATGGACAACCGTGGGAGTGTCTAGTAATATTTTGGAAGCTTCCTATCAAGCAGTGGTGGAAGGAATTGAATACGGTTTATATCTGCTGCAAAACAATAAACTAGAATTATCGGGTCAATTTTGTCCTTTGGGGATAATTTAGGGAACAGTTATCAGTTATCAGTTATCAGTTATCAGTTATCAGTTATCAGTTATCAGTTATCAGTTATCAGTTATCAGTTATCAGTTATCAGTTATCAGTTATCAGATTTGAGTTTTCACTGAACAGTTAACTCCTGACTCCTATCTCCTGTCTCCTATCTCCCCTCTCCCTTAGGGACTTGCGCTTTGATAATGTACCATTTATGGCTGGTCTGATTCTTCTACAGAGCGAGTGTCTGGCTGGGATATTATTCCTACGCAGGTCCCTTATACCTTTTAAACAGGATTTAATATAATGTCGCTTTGACAGAGTTTAAACACTGATATATTATCAGAAAGAATCCATAATTCTTCCAACAAGAGCAAGCAAGCTTAACTAGGTAGGCTCTTCGTTACTTTTTATGGTTCGATAGGGTGGCATAAATAAACTAAATCCTTATCTGGCAAGAGATTTAATTGATTAGTTCGCTCTAGATCAAAAACAATTGACAAAAATCGCCAAACGTTTTTCTCTATAAGGGTTCCGTCCCTTATAACCCCCGTACATTGCATAACAGAAACCGAAGAA
>NZ_SFBZ01000336.1:0-2848 GCF_007095495.1 Microcystis sp. M_QC_C_20170808_M9Col
ACGGTGACATCAGTTGCTTGGAGTCTGGTTTATACTAATCCATCGAACTTCCATTTTAATGTGGTTCTCTTTCCATTGGCGGCCATTAATAGTGATTCCCCTTTTATTCCCCTTGTTGATGATGGGTTTAAAAGTTTATATGGCGGATATTATCTTTGGCTTGGCCTACTATCACGATTAATGGGAAATAATCTATTGTCTATCAAAATTGTTGTGTGTAGTTTGATTGCTCTTCAGATTCTTCTTTACTATTTAATAACTAAGGCTATCTACAAAAATCCGTTGCTCAGAATTTTGGTATTTATTAGCTGCCTGTTTTGGAGTTATCTTTATGGTAGGGTAGTACGCCAAGATTTATACTTTCAATATTTTCCTTTAAGAACTTTATTTCCTTGTCTTTTGCTGGTTACTTTGTTGTATATATCTGAAAGAAAATTTCTCGATAAAGCTACTCTTTCCATTGGATTTTTAACAATTAACTTACAAGATGTGCTTCTAGATTTTATAGTGGCAATGGCTCTATTAAGTAATTTTGATTCTGGTGTAGTTGTCTTGATTATGTATTTCTTTATCTACATTTGGAATGAGTTTAAAATAGATGGGTTTAGCGCAAAAAACATGATTAAAAAATTAACGGTATTTAGTATAAATCTTATCATGATCATTTTCATAATTATTTTTGGCTTTAGAATTATTGCTGGAGAATTTATAAATTTTTCCAATTATACGGGTTCTACTCTTAAATTTGGCTCTGGCTTTTATGGTTTGCCTTTTACAGATAATATATGGATGATATTTATGGTTGTTTACGGTTTTAACATCATACAATCTTTTCAGAGTCCTATCGAGGATAAAAGTGCTAAGTATCGTTTTGTAATTGCCATCTGGGGAATAGTTAGCCTCTTTTATTTTGTCAATAGAAGTCATCCTTGGAATTTGTTAGGTGTATCACTTCCCTTCTTTCTTTCCTATGGTTGTTTGATTGATTATGCCTTTAGTTCTTATCGAAAAAAAATGTCTGAATCTGAACCAGAATTGATGCAGAATAAAATGACATTTAGGGAGTTTTTGCCAATCCTATTGCCCAATTCGTTTGATTTATTAAGACTCTCCCTGGTCAGTGTATTAGTCATGCCCTTTATTATTATGTCCCTAATCGCTTGTGTAAAATTTATTCCCTTAACGATATCCCATTTTCAAAGCCCTAAAAGCTATTCGCAAATGTCTGCTTTAGCGAGCTTGTCTGAGAGAGTGGCTACATTAGAAAAGCAATTAAACCGTCCATCAATTCTAATTTCTGATCGGGTTGAATCCTATTATTATCTTCACAAAAACAGAAAAGTATTGTTTTATCCCGAGATAGCTTCTATTTTCCCTGGGGACAATTCTTTTCAGCCCCGTTTTCTTGATACTCTCAATAAATTCAATCCAATTGTCACCCTATGTCCCATGAGACATCCAGGTCTCATAAAAGCAAATTATCATGGCACTTTTTTACAATTACTCTATGAGAATAATTACAAACTTGTAGAGTCAGGGAAAAACATAGATGACCGTATCCTGAAAAATTGTAAGATTTACATAAAAGATTAGAACTGTAATAGAGTCAGAGAATCTTGACACAATCCCATAACCTAAAACGAGCCGAGCGCTTGGCAACACAATTGCGATCGCAATTGTGTTGACATTGACAATAGTTTATGATAAGAAAGTGGCATCAGTTGTTCACCCCAACCAACCAATGGCTCAAGAAACCCTCCTAATTGCAGCTAACCCACTGGGGATCAAGCTACCACCGACCCAAGATGAACTACCTTCTGATGATGGTATTCCCATGGAAACCCAGCGACACGGACTGCAAATGCAGTTATTAGTCAGACCTCTCTCCGGGTGGTTAAAAACCCAAGGACGGGAAGCGTTTGTCGGAGGCAATATGTTTGTTTACTTTAGCCCCAATCAAGTGCGTAACGAGGATTATCGCGGGCCCGATGTATTTGTCGTTGTGGACGTGCCTCGAAAAGAACGGAAAAGCTGGGTCGTCTGGGAAGAAGAGAAAGCCCCTGATGTGGTGATTGAGTTGCTTTCTGAGAGTACAGCCAAAAAAGATAAAGAAGAGAAAAAGCTTATCTATCAGAATCGTTTGCGGGTGACAGAATACTTTTGGTATGATCCCTTTGAGCCAGAAGATTTAGCGGGACATCGCTTAGAAGGGGGCGTTTATAAATCTTTAAACCCAGATGCTCAAGGCAGGTTCAGCAGCGAAATATTAGGGCTAGTGTTAGTGCGGTGGCAGGGAATTTATGGGGATGAACAAGAGCCGATTACTTGGCTGCGTTGGGCAACAGCAGAGGGGCAATTGCTCCCCACCATAGAGGAGTTGGCCGAGCAGGAAAAGCAACGGGCTGAACAGGAAAAGCAACGGGCTGAACGCTTGGCAGCAAAATTAAGAGCGCTAGGAGTTGAAGTTGATGATAGTGTATGAACTAATTGCAGGCATTGTCCACCTAGATGTCTATTTGATAATTAATTTAATGCACCTACTTAGTCGTGGACAGTTTATGAGAGCTTATTAAATATAGGAAGGACTGTTTACGACAATGACACCATCTACAATTAATTTGTTCAAAAAATCAACGATAATCACCTGGGAAAAACTGCCAGATGATTTTATTCTACCTGACGAACCTGTGGACAACAACTTGCAACCCCTATTAGCAGCAGCTTTACGGGAATCCCTAGAATTAGCAGGACTAATTCTGGAATCGATGCTAATTGCCTCTAATTTTGGCTTGTGTGCTACCGTTAAAACTCAAACAGTTGTCAAAGCACCTGATTGGGTTTATATTCC
>NZ_SFBZ01000337.1:0-4853 GCF_007095495.1 Microcystis sp. M_QC_C_20170808_M9Col
TAAGCGGGCGATCGCTGACTAGAGTGTGACACTTCATAATTCTTAGTAATCGCTAAAAGTCTTACTATACAAGGGCTAGAGCAACTTTTGATTTCAACGACCAGGGTGCGGAATGTGGGCTTTATTATTCTAGTTACCCATTGCTAACTCACCTATAGAGATAGGGGTTAATAGTCCCAAAAAAGGGGGTTTAAATACCCCCAAAGCTCATAAGTTTTATGTTTTAGAGTATTGGTTTTAAACCGTTTCTACCAAGGGACGGGTTAACTTATCCAACTGTTGGGTTAACAGACTCAGGAATAAACCCACATCGGTGACGATACCCACGGATTCTACGGAACCTCGATCGCTTAATTTTGTCACCACGGCCGGGTTAATATCAACACAGACCATTTTCACCCCCGCCGGTGTCATATTGCCCACACCGATGGAATGGAGCATACTAGAGAGCATGAGAATCATGTCTGCACCTTGAATTAAGCGGGAATATTCTTCCTGTGCTTTAATTAAATCCATCTCCGTATCCGGAAGCGGACCATCATCGCGAATTGAACCGGCCAAACTGAAGGGGACATTATTCTTGACGCATTCATACATTACGCCTTTTGTCAATACCCCGGCCGATACAGCTTTGGCGATGCTGCCGTGGCGACGGATGAGGTTGATAATCTTGAGGTGGTGACGATGGCCACCGCGCACGGGGATGCCTTTCTGCATATCTACCCCTAAAGAAGTACCCATGATCGCCTGTTCCATGTCGTGAACTGCGATCGCATTTCCCCCCAGTAAAGCGTGAACGTAACCATCGCGGATTAAACGGGAGAGATGTTGCGCTCCTCCAGTGTGAATGACCACGGGACCTGCCGTTACTACCACTTTACCGCCCTGGTCGCGAATTTTACGCATTTCCCAGGCAATCTGCTCCACGGTTAACTCGACTCGGCGCTCGCTGGAAACCCCCGCACCCATAAAGGTAAATTCCTGAGTGCTGTTGCGTTGTTCCCTGGATTCCGCCTGTCGGATAGTACGGATGCCCTCAACTCCCACCATAACGCGATCGCCAGCTTTTAAATCCCGCAGGAGAGTACATTTCGCGGTTTTGCCTTCTGGACTTTCAGTGACGACGATGGCTGCATCCATGCGTTGATTTTCCACCCGCACCCATTCACAGCTAACCCGCACTTCCGTGGGATAAATGGTGCTGACATAAAAATCATCGGGAGCGACCCCATCTTGTGCCACCACTGCGGTATTGACATCACAGATTTCTTGGGGACGAGCGGCCGCACCGAGGTCGATCAATTGTACCATGATCTCCTCCATTACCTCGTGAGAGGGTGCAGAAACGCGCACTTCGGCCGAGGAGGTACTTTGGCGCTCAATCCCCAAAGTGAAGTTTAAAACCTTGAAGCTGCCCCCATTTCCCACCACAACATCGAGAGCTTTATTCATAATTCCCGCGTCGAGCAGATGACCTTCTAGCTGGAGAATGCGACTTTCAATGGTGACATTAGCGTGATGGTCTGGAATTAGGGGTTCCGTGGTACGCAGGGTTAAACATTTAGCGGCTCCCCCTGCTTTTAAGAACTCCGTCAGGGGAGTTTGTACAACTTCAAAGCCTTTTGACGCTAACTTATGTTGTAAGTCGTCACTAATTTTATTCATGACGATTACTTGACCGATATTCACTGCATTACAAGCAAAGTTAACCGCATCAGCTTCTTCAACGATAATGCGTTTTTCTTCGGGAATTTTTAACTCGATTAACCGATTAGAATAGGCATCAAAAGCATCGGGATAGTAGAGTAGATAACCGCCACTAAGGGGACAAAAACAGGTATCAAGGTGATAGAAACGTTCATCGATTAAACGTAGGGATAAAACCTCGATATCGAGCCATTTAGCGATTAAAGGGTGGGAATCTAACTCGGTTCTGAAGCCATATCCTGCCCATAACCAACGTCCTTCCCGATCTAATAGTGCGTCTCCTGCACCTTCAAAGGGTAAATCTTTGGGCAGTTCGTGAACCGTAAAACCGTTATCTTCAAACCACTGCTTAAAATAGGGTTCTTCTCCCTGTCTTTCTTTGTGTAAAAAGCGACTGAGAACGACAGTTTTTTCCAGAACTAAACCTGCATTAGCGGTAAAAACCATGTCAGGCCAGCCTTTTTCTGGTGTGACTAAATCCACGAGCGCCCGATCTTTGAGAACATGATAAAGCTGCTGCCATTGTTGCCTAGCTTTTTCCTGGGAAGATTTGTGAATGTTGCCCTCCATCCAAGGATTAATCACATAATCCACATCGTAATGATCGGGAGAACACATCAAAAAGCGAATAGTTTCAGTCATATTTTTTGACAATGAATATTCAGTATAAGTAGTCTGGAGATAAGTTTAGACCAATCTTCCATTATACTCTACTTTGCGTCGAAACATCACAGACTTAAGATTAGGACAATTCCTGCGCCACAAGCTAAAAACAGCCTGATTTTAGCCGATAACTGACGGCTAGAAGCTTAAATTATTGTAAATCCTGATGTTTAAATAACCCCATAAATTTCGATTTGCGTCCGTGTTCCTTAATTAAATTTTCCCGATAGGTTTGCCATTCTTCCCGTCTTCCCGACATATAAAAGGCATTACGAGCTTTTTTTAGCCATTTAATCGCTTCTTCGTAGCGATCAGCCTTTTTTTCGTCGAGTATCTTTTCCGCAGGAGGACGTGCGCGATCGATCACCCAGTTAGGATCGACGGTAGCAGCCGCATCCATTATCCGCCAAATTAGGTGAGACTGCACATAGGAATTATCAGAAACGACTTTAATTGCATCTCTAACTAAATTTTCGTGGAGAAATATATCAATTTTAGCCTCTAGGGAACGTCCACCGCTAAACTCGCGCAAGTAATCTAACAAGTCTAATTTTAAATCGGGCCAATCTTGCCCCGCTAAAGACTCAATTTTTTGGTAATGGGAAAAGGAAGGTTGGTCTTGAAATGCCTTAATTCTAGCAGCCAAAGCTGTATCTATATCCCCTAAAGATTGCGCTAGTTCACTTGTCCAGAGAGCTAATTGATAATAATAATTCCCTGGGAAATTTAGACCACCCCTGGCAATTATGAGAGCGGATTCTGGTGCGGATTCATCGCGTAAAGCTTTGGCAAAAAAGAAGGCTTCATCGTTTTTAGTTATCATGTTTTTTGATGATGCCATCGCTTCATCAATGCGATCAAGATAGACTAACTTAGTTAGGTATTCTACCACTTGTCCTGAAGCTAAAGCTAGATTCAAATACTCCTGATCTTTTTCCTGTTTCTCGAAAATTTCTAAGCGAATAGAAGTTAATGTTTGGGCATAATCGGGGATATTATCTGACCACATTTCTGAAAAATTAGCCGATTCTCCCCGTAAAATCTTCTCTAAAACTGGATCGTCCCATCCCTGTTGTAAGGCTGCTAAACTCATCTCAAAATCGGCACTCCATTCATGCTGCCATTGCTCGATTTTTTCCCTTAAATCTTGCTTTTCTTGGGGATTAAATTCTTTACTTAAAATTGCCCCAGTTAAAACTCGATCGATTCTGGCACTTAAATCATCATTGACAGCACCGTAATCTTCTAAATTATCCCATTCCTCGATACAGGCGCTAATAATTGCTTCTAAAATAGCGATCGCATTATCCAGTTCTCCCTTTTGATAATAATCTTGGGCCTCATCCACTAGGGCATAAATTTCATTAGAAATTGGATCTTCTTCGTAGTAATCTTCTTCGATCGCTCGCAGGGATTGCCGCAGTTCATTACGGACAGTATTACGATAAGCTTTGACATTAATAGTTATCTTACCTCCCGCTTTATTAACTGGGGTAGCTGGAAATAAAAATTTATCAATTGTCTCAATAATTTCTGGGTGTTTAGCCACTAAATGATTAAGTAATTTTCTTAATTTACTTTCATCGATTGGTGTCAATAACTCCTCTAGGGAGGCTTTTTTGATAATTAATTTCGGTTGACGAGAACAGGTTAATAAAACCGCCACAATATGCTTACACCAACCCTCGTGATCGTAGGGACAGGAACAGGAGACATTCTCAAGATTATCTTGGTTAAAATCCATGGCAACTCGATAGGGTTTAACCTCACTACCACTCACTAAAGCTTGTAGATTTTGCCCCCGTTGCCAAAGAGAAATAACTGCACCGCTATCGTAATAATATTGACCGCGCTGATAGGAAGCATTGGTGCTATTTTGCCGGATAATTTTTTCATTGATAGGAGGAATAGTCATAGTCAGAAAAGGAGAGGATTGGGTGATAAAATCTTGTCTGTGTCAAGAAAACTGCCAGCACCGAGACAGACCACTGCATCAGCAACCGAGTCAACTTATCTTCAGTTTAGCCTAAATGTGCTATAGTGAAGACACTATGGAAATTAAAAACATTCCTCTGTCCCAAATTCGTCGTCCTTTACCGCGACAAACCGATCCCGAAAAAGTTAATCAGTTGATGCAATCGATCGCTGAGGAGGGATTACGAGAACCGATCGATGTTTTGGAGGTGGATGGTAACTACTACGGTTTTTCCGGTTGCCATCGCTTTGCCGCTCATCGAAAATTTGGGTCTGAAACCCCGTCGTTCTACGACGGCTTTGCTGTTAAATATGAGCATCGTTTACGAAATATATGCTAAAATATGAGACATGGAAAAAGCCTATTCTTACCGATTTTACCCAACACCCGAACAAGAGTCGCTATTGCGGCGCACTTTGGGCTGTGTAAGATTGGTTTACAATAAAGCTCTCCACGAACGAACACAAGCTTGGTACGAAAAGCAAGAAAGAGTAGGCTACGCTCAAAC
>NZ_SFBZ01000338.1:0-9803 GCF_007095495.1 Microcystis sp. M_QC_C_20170808_M9Col
AAGCGTTAGATTTATTGGGAGTTTCTCTGATTTGTACCCAGTAACGGGGCGCTGGAAATTCTCTTAATCCCTTCTACAGCACAGCTTATGGCTTTTTGTCAACGGGGAAGTCCAGTTATTCGTGTATCCAAATGTTCGGACTGTTGCATTTAATCCCATGCCTTCCATCCTCGCTTTCAATACTTTGACAATTTTCGAGGGATTTCGCTAGAATACAGAAAGCGGTAAAGCGCGTAAGGGATCACGGAAACCTCCCGCTCCTTTGTACCTCGGAACAAATATCGCCCTTGAAAATGTAATGGTGACGGGTCAAGCAGGATAGAAGCTTAACGGCTAAGGTCAAAACAGCCCACAAATAAAATTCAGATCCGTCCGCCGCCGGGCAGTCGGTAGACGTTAAACTAAAACGCTTGTGGATTCGGTCTGACGGGGGCATAGTCTTCCGATTGTGTCTAGTTAAGAGGAGTAGAAGCAAGAATCTCCAGTCACAGCGTAGCTTGACGGCGAGAGTGTCAATAACTGTTGACTGTTGAATGGGACATGACTGTGGATATTCGCTTAATCGTTGTCGATGTGGATGGAACGATCGCCGGTGATAACAATCAGGTTAATCCAGCTGTGGTGCAAGCTGTCTCGGCCGTCCAAAAAAAGGGAATTCCCGTCGCTATTGGCACTGGTAGGATGTACCGCTCGGCTTTACGTTTTCATAAACGCCTTAAATCCACTTTACCTTTAATTGCTTACAATGGCGCTTGGATTCAAGATCCTGTTTCCCAAGTTCACCATCGACATACTCCCATTTCCCCCGACTTGGCGATCGATCTTTTAGATTATCTCGAACAACCCCAATGGAAAGAGAAAATCTCCCTTAATTTTTATATGGACGATGTGCTTTATGTGCGGCAATTAAACGCGGAAACGGAATTCTATCGGCAGCGATCGGGTATTATTGCCGAAGCAGTGGGAGATTTACGCAAAGTTGCCCACAAAACCACTAAAATCCTGGCCATGGGGGAAGATAAGCAATTTATCGCCGATATTTGGCATCATTTACAGCAACGCTATCAAAATCAAGATTTATACTTTACCCAATCGAGTCCGACTTTTTTTGAAGTTACCCACGTTGAGGCCACTAAGGGAAGCGCCACCCAATTTTTGGCCGAAGATATCCTAGGATTACAACCGCAAAACGTCATGGCGATCGGTGATAATTTTAATGATGTTTCTATGCTCACCTATGCGGGTGTCGGTGTTGCCATGGGTAATGCTCCCCAAGCTGTTAAGGATCAAGCCGATTGGGTTGCCCCTAGTGTAGACTTAAATGGGGTTGCCGTGGCCTTGAAAAAGTTTGTTTTAATTTGAGGAATTGGGGAATTGGGGAATGGGGAGATGGGGAATTGGGGAGATGGGGAATTGGGGAGATGGGGAATTGGGGGAATTCAACTAAAACCCTACAACCCTAAAACCCTAAAACCCCAACACCCTAAAACCCCAACACCCTAACACCCTAACACCCTTTTCATCGAGAAAATTATGACTATTAATACGCAAACTGTTACGATTCCTAACAAAGATATTGACATAGATGCCTATTTAGCCATTCCCGATCGGGTGGGAATTTATCCGGCAATTATCGTGATTCAGGAAATATTCGGCGTAAACGACCATATTCGCGATGTCACCCGCAGAATTGCCCAAGAAGGCTATATAGCGATCGCTCCTGCCATTTATCAGCGATTCGCTCCGGGTTTTGAAACGGGGTACAGTATAGAAGATATACAAATCGGTCGTCAGTACAAAGAACAAACCAAAGCAGCCGAATTAATCAGCGATATCCAAGCCACCATCGATTATCTTTATAGTTTGCCACAGGTGCAAAAAACCGGTGTCGGCACGATCGGTTTTTGTTTTGGTGGTCATGTGGTTTATCTTGTCTCCACTCTAGAGGATATCAAAGTTAGTGCCTCTTTTTACGGTGCGGGAATCACCACGGGAACCCCTGGGGGTGGCCAAGGGACAGTGAAGGTGACTCCCCAAATCAAAGGGACAATCTACGCATTTTTCGGGATGTTAGATGCGAGTATTCCTCAAAAGCAAGTGGATGAGATAGAAAACGCATTAATCCGTTATCAAATTCCTCATCGAGTTTTCCGCTATGAAAATGCCGACCATGGCTTTTTCTGCGACCAAAGGGCTAGTTATAATGCTAATGCGGCCAAATCTGCTTGGGATCATGTGCTAGAGTTATTTAGCCTTCTTAAATCTTAATGGTCTGACCCCTCAAGCTTCAGCTTACACTGGAAGCAGATCGAAATTATACTTGTAACCATTCTATTTATCATGACACCGAACCCTGCCTTTTCCATGGACGATTTTGCCAAAGCTCTTGATCAATACGATTATCAATTTGAAAAAGGGCAGATCGTGCGCGGGAGAGTCGATCAACACACCTCCGATGGAGCATTCATCGATATTGGCGGCAAATCCTCCGCTTTTATTTCTTTAAGGGAAATTTCCCTGGAAAATGTTACTTCCATTGCCGAAGCTTTACCCATAGATGCAGAATTCGATTTTCTGATTACCCGTGGACAGGACGCGGAAGGACAAGTTACCCTGTCTCTGCGGCAATTATTACTACAAAAAGCTTGGGAAAATGTCAGGGAAATCTCTGAAAGTGGCAAGTCGGTGCAGCTGCGCGTCACGGGGGTGAATAAGGGGGGAGTGACGGGGGAAGTGGAGGGATTAAAAGGATTTATCCCTCGCTCCCATTTAATCGAAAAAAATGATTTAGATTCCCTCATCGGACAACTTTTAACCGCAACTTTTATTCAAATCGATCAAGAAAATAATAAATTAGTTTTATCTCAGCGAGAAATTGCTCGCGCTAACGCTATCAGTCAATTAGCTGTGGGTAAATTATTAAGTGGCACCGTGGTTAAATTACAACCCTACGGTGTCTTTGTCGATTGCGGTGGAGTGACGGGATTACTCCATGCTAAACAGGTGACAGGAGCCTCTTTTAATTCTCCCATGACTTTCTTTAAAGTTGGTCAAGCAATTAAAGTGGTAGTCGCGGAAATTGACGAATATAAAAATCGCATTTCCCTATCCACAAAAATCCTCGAAGCGCACCCCGGCGAAATTCTCGAAAACTTTGCAGAAGTCATGGAAACAGCAGCAGAAAGATTAAAACAAGCTCAGGAAAAAACCCCAGCAACTTAGTGTAGGGTGGGTTAGGCGACAATAACTTAGATATTTTACCACCTATTTAGTATTCGCCGTAACCCACCATCAGTTATCAGGTGAATTTGTCTCCTGTCTCCTTTTTACTTGACAAAGATGTTTCAAGTTAGCGTAGGGTGGGTTAGACGACAATAATTTAGATATTTTACCACCTATTTAGTATTCGCCGTAACCCACCATCAGTTATCAGGTGAATTTGTCTCCTGTCTCCTTTTTACTTGACAAAGATGTTTCAAGATCGGATAGCAATTTTAGGGACTATGCACGGAAAAGAGCGGGTGATTGCACCGATTTTAGCGCAAGAAATAGGCCTTAAGGTGATTGTACCCGATAATTTTGATACCGATCGCTTTGGCACTTTTACCCGGGATATTAAGCGCATCGGGACACAAATTGAAACCGCTCGCAGGAAGGCACAACAAGCGATCGAGCTTTCGGGATACGATATCGGAATTGCTAGTGAGGGTAGTTTTTATCCCTATCCCAACTTGCCGCTAGTTTCCTGTAATCGTGAATTGATTTTATTGTTCGATCGAGTCCATAATCTAGAAATAATTGGTCAAGCAATAGTCACGGAAACTAATCACGCTCACCAAACTGTAACTAATCTAGCAGATGCTTTAGAATTTGCCGAAAAAATCGGGTTTCCTAGTCATGGTTTAGTGGTGATGTTTGATAAAAATTCTCTCGACTCTGAGCATATTTTTAAGGGAATTACTGACGAGAAAAATTTCGTTAAAATTGTTGAAGATATTCTTGACAAAAACGGCAAAGTACACCTAGAAACCGATATGCGCGCTATGCACAATCCCACGAGGATGAAAGCAATTGTTGCTGCGACAGCAAATCTTGTTCAAAAACTTAATCAATTATGCCCTAATTGTGGTTGTCCGGGGTTTGATATTATCGAAATAACATCGGGTTTACCCTGTGGTTTATGTCACTTTCCCACCTCTTTAATTAAACTGGAACTATACGGTTGTCAAAGGTGTGATTATCGAGAGGAAAAACTCTTTCCCAACGGTCAAAAAACTGCCGATCCAATGTATTGTGAATATTGTAATCCCTAAAGATAGCTTTTCTATGGAAAGAATTTTAGAACCAGAAGTAATGGATGATCGGGAAGAAGCGATCGAATATGATGCCATGGACTTCACCGAAGTTAATACTAATTTCGCTAAAGAAGCCGTACAATTGGCCGGTATTAATGCTAGGGTGTTAGATGTAGGAACCGGTACTGCACGCATTCCGATTATGATCAGTCAACTACGTCCCCAATGGCAAATTATCGCTATTGATCTGGCCGATTCTATGTTAGAAATTGGTCAAAAAAATATCCTTAATGCTAACTGTCAAGAACAGATAAAATTGGAGAAAGTTGATGGAAAAAATCTTCCCTACCAATCCGAACAATTTGATTTAGTTATTTCTAATAGTTTAATCCATCATCTCAAGGATCCTCTGCCTTTTTTACGGGAAATTAAGCGAGTTTTAAAACCCCATGGCGGCATTTTTTTAAGAGATTTATTCCGTCCCGATTCCGAGGAAATAATTCAGGGGATGGTGAGGGACATCGATCCCAATTTTTCTCCCCGACAAGCGCAACTATTTAAAGATTCTCTCCATGCCGCTTTTACCCTAGCAGAAATCGAAGATTTAATCCAGCAGTCGGGATTAAAAAATGTTAAAATTTATCAGTCTTCTAATCGTCATTGGACAGCCATAAAAACAAGTAAAAACTAATCACTAAATCAGGGAAAATTGAGTTATGAAAGTTGGATTTTTTGGAACAGGATTAATGGGAACACCAATGGTAGAAAGATTATTAAATCAGAAAATTCCTGTTATTGCCTATAATCGCACCTTAGAAAAATTAGCACCTTTACAGCAGTTGGGAGCCAAAACTGTTAGCTCTCCTGAACAAGTCATTCAAGAGGCAGATTGTCTGATTTTAATGTTAACTAATGCCGCCGCTATCCAAGAGGTTTTAGGATTAAATTCCGAGCAATCCAACTTCAATAATCGTACTATTATCCAGATGGGAACTATTGCTCCTTCTGAAAGTAAACAACTGCGAGATCAAATTGTTGCTAAAGGGGGAGAATATCTAGAAGCACCCGTGTTAGGAAGTATTCCTGAAGCTAAAAAGGGGACTCTCTTAGTTATGGTGGGAGCAACGGAGAAACAGTTCCATCAATGGTCAAATTTATTAGCACATTTTGGTCAAGAACCGATGTTAATCGGGGAAGTGGGAACCGCCGCGGCGTTAAAATTAGCTTTAAATCAATTAATTGCCGCTCTAACCAGTGCTTTTGCTTTGAGTTTAGCTTTTTTATCCCAGCAAGGAGTAGAGCTAGAAAAGTTCATGACTATCCTGCGTCAAAGTGCCTTATATGCGCCTACTTTTGACAAAAAATTAACCAGAATGTTAGAGAAAAATTATGCTAACCCTAACTTTCCCACTAAACATTTACTGAAAGATGTCAATCTTTTTTTAGAGGAATCGGAGAAGTTAGATTTAACCACTTTTCCCCTAACAGGAGTACAGCGCCTTCTTGAAAAAGCTTTAGAAATGGGATTCGCAGAGGACGATTATTCAGCTTTATACGGGGCGCTGAAAAAAGAATTATAAACCGCTTGCCAACATCAAAAAGACTCTCTTTGGTTTGTCTAGTCGGACAAAAGTAAACATTCGACCTCTTGTAAAAATCAAAAATTGTTGTTAGGGTTAGGAGTCAGTAGCCAGTAGTCAGTAGTCAGGAGAATTAAGAATGAATAATAATCAATTAAATGGTCTATTGACAAATTTTATGCAATTTAATCCTTATTTTTGAGGCTTATTATTAAGATAACTGCAATACTTACTTTGCTGATAGGAAAAAAAACGGTAAAAGGCTTTAAATTTTCCTTAAGCTTTGTTGAGGTGGCCGGAAGAGGGGGTTAGAGTGGGAAGTGATGGAATTTTGGGCATATTTTCCTATGACGCTGACTGAATTTGGATTATTAGCGGGTTTACTTGTCCCCGGTATCCTGCTCTCGATTTTGGTGATGGTGAGTTTTGCCAAAGGGGGTTAAAAACTGATAGAGACACCGATGAAAGTGTCTCTATCTTTTTGGGGTGAGGATTAATCTATTTTTGGTTTTTTGCCCAATTTAATTGATTCTGTAGCTAACAAAATTGATTCTAAATGATGGCGCTTCTCCACTTGACCGAGGAAATAACCTGTCATCATCGCTGAAGCGAGAAGATTCGCCAAATTCTCGCGGTCGGTGGTAATTTGTACCGCAAAATCCTCTGAGGGCAACATTCCCACCAATCCCTTGACGTTTTGCGAGATAATATCTTTAATTTCGCTACTGACCGATTGGGCTATTCTCTCAAGGGTTTCAGGATGCTGCTGCTGGAGATACTGCATCAGACAGTTATCATTTTGTTCTTCGGTTTCCCAGGGAAAAAAATCAGGATTAAAAGTCATCAGAACTCCCACGCTGTAGTGGTTATTGGATCTAGGTTAACAAATCGCTCTTCTTGATTGCCCGAAGTCCCCCCATCTTCCTCAAGTTTAGCTCAGTGATCAGAAATATTCACCCCTAATATACCCTCTCTCTCCTTATTCCTGATCGGTAGCTTCCAGAATACCCTGTTCCCTAAGATTGTCAACCTCGAAATATTGATGAAATTTATCGGTTACTTCTAACCAGTAGGATCTACCCTCGTTTTGCTTGCGTTTTCTCACAAATCCTCGTTCTACCAAGTCCTGAACCTGTTGATAGGCCGTACTGCCCCGCAAATTAATTAAATCCGCTTGCAAAATCGGTTCTTTCAGTGCGATCGCTGCTAAAGTACGGAGGGTTCCTGTGCCTAATTCGGCCGGGATCAGGTCTTCGATCAAATTCTGATAAGCTGACCGCAATTGTAAACTATAACCGAGGGGGGTTTCCACCACTTCCAAGGCACTATCCCGGTGGGCATAATCGGACATTAACTCGATCATGGCATCTTCCACCGTCAAGCGATCGCTGTTGGTTAATGTCACCATCTCGGTTAAGGGGACAGGCTGCCCTTTTAGGTAAAGTATCGCTTCTAGACGGGTAGCTAGTCTGATCTCCTGGTGGGCTTCCGCGCTCAATCTCGACTACCTAAGTTTAGACAATGATTTAATATTCTACTAGAAGACGAACGAGAAAATTATGGAAACTTTTTGGAGTCAGGTTTTAGACTTTTGTTATCAGGCTACCGAGCAGGTGGGCGATCGCCTAGTAGCTGATTTTGGCAAATTACAGGCCACCAATAAAGCAGACGGGACTTTAGTGACGGCTGCCGACCGTTGGTCCGATGGTGAATTGCGATCATTAATTGCCCGCACTTTCCAGGATCATGGAGTCTTAACCGAGGAAACTACCCATATTTTCCCGGATCAAGAATGGTGTTGGGTAGTGGATCCAATCGACGGCACGACTAATTTTACTCGCGGTATTCCCATCTGGGGCATTTCCCTAGGACTTCTCTACCGGGGGACTCCCGTGTTCGGATTTGTTTATCTCCCCTGCCTAAAACAGGCCTATTATGGTTATTGGTACGGTGAGACGGGTTTAACTGGTCCAGAGGGGGCCTACTGCAACGGTCAACCGATTCACACCAGCGACGATTTTCCCAGCAAAAATCATCTGTTTAATCTCTGCGCTCGTAGTACAGATATATTAAAAAATCCCTTTCCCAGCAAAGTGCGGATGATAGGAGTGGCTAGTTATAATCTGCTCTTGGTTGCCGATGGCACGGTTTTGGGAGGAGTGGAAGCAACCCCGAAAGTCTGGGATATTGCTGCGGTTTGGGCAATTCTACAGGCCGCTGGCGGAGTATTTATCTCTTTAGGAGAAAAGATTTTTCCCTTGCAGGTGGGGGAAAATTATAGCGATCGATCCTATCCCTGTTTAGCCGTGGCTCGATCGAATTTAGCGCCGGTTTTCTTGCCTCTAGTCGGTTTTCTCAAGGATGTTGCTTGAATGGAGAATTGCTCAGGTTAGAATAGCTGCATTTATTGGTTTTATCTTTATTTAGGGCTGGCTGAATAAATCTAAAAACCTTGTTGGATAATATCTTTAAGCTTGTTTGAAATCAAAAACTGCCAGCCCTTGGAGTGATCAGGGGGGAAATTTAGGCACTTTTTGCCTGAAAATTAGGTAATTGACCCCCTGAAAATCGGTAAAACCCTACACTCCACACCCTACACCCCACACCCTGCCCCCACGAATTTATTTCATGAGTTTTGATACTTCCTCTCTCAGCGAACGCAACGATAAAGCCGAAGTCTATCAGCCGGTAATTATTCGCCTCGAAAATGTGTCTAAAATCTACGGCAGTGGCGAAACCATGGTTAAAGCCCTCAATAACATCAATTTAAGCCTAAAAAAAGGGGAATATTGCGCTATTATGGGGGCTTCGGGTTCGGGAAAATCCACGGCCATGAATATTATCGGCTGTCTTGATCGTCCCACCTTGGGAGCTTATTATCTAGAAAATCTGGACGTTTCCACGCTGCCGGATGGGGATTTAGCTCAGATTCGCAATCGTAAAATCGGCTTTGTTTTCCAGCAATTCCATCTTTTACCCCAGATGAGTGCGCTAGAAAATGTCATGTTACCGATGATTTATGGTGGGGTTTCTCCCCAAGAAAGAAAGGAAAGAGCGATCGCTGCTTTAACGAAGGTAAAATTGGATAATCGACTGCACAATAAACCCAATCAATTATCGGGGGGACAACAGCAGCGCGTTGCTATTGCTAGGGCAATTGTCAATCAACCCATATTATTACTTGCTGATGAACCGACGGGGGCGTTAGACTCGAAAACTACCCAAGAGGTGATGGCTATTTTCTCGGAATTGAATAACAGTGGCATTACTATCGTGATGGTAACTCACGAGGCTGATGTGGCGCGTCACTCTCAGCGCATTATTTGGTTTAAGGATGGTGAAGTGGTTTATCCTAATCTCGCACCGACGGATTTACACGAGGTGATTGGGTAGGGTGGGGATTTTTCAGTTATCAGTGAAAAGAAAACGGCAACTTCCTAATTAGATATCTGTTAGGGATTGGGAAGAAAACCAAAAAGTTTAGCTGCCCCTCCTAAAATGGCAACAACCAAAGCGATTAGAATCCCTCGATTGGTAAATTCCTGATTAGCGACTCTTGCAGTTAATCCTTTAATTTCTGTGGTTAGTCGCTCATCTAGGGCTTTAATCTCCCCTTTTAACTCCGATTGTCCTATCTCTAGCTTGTTAACATCTCTTTGTAGAGAGTCTATTTTCCCCTCAATCCTTGTCAGAACAGCTTCTAGGGAATAAGTCACGGTTTCGTTAGACATGAGCTAAACTCCTATATTTTGCTATGTTGCAATCGCCTTATTTATGGGTTGCCACTGAGTAGAGAAAATCTGATGCTGACGGTGATTATTGCCCCGATACCGGCACTAATTCCCCCAACAATCAGAGGTAAAATTAACCCCCGAAATCCCTGTAAGTCAGAAACAGACTTAACTAAAACAGATTGCTCGTTTTCTAC
>NZ_SFBZ01000339.1:0-5461 GCF_007095495.1 Microcystis sp. M_QC_C_20170808_M9Col
ATGCAAGGGTGATGCAAGGGTTTTAAGAGATTCTAGCAGATTTAAGTGCATTTGGGAAGCTCTCAATCAAGCTAAAAGCCCTTTCCTGTAAGGTTTTTAGATTTATTCAGCAAACCCTACTTATCAGCGTATCCCAAGCCAGATTTAAAAAATCAATGCCAGAGGATTTAAAATCATCTCCAGTCGGTACATCTATAATCATAATTTTTCGTACTCACTTTTATCATTTCATTTAAGGCGATTTATTGGTAAATGAGATTGTGTGGCTTTTCATCCCGCTCAAAATGATAGCGAACTTTTTTATTGTGTGGCTTGTACCCGAACTAAACTTGACTATACTTTGTGAGCCTCCGCATAAATCCGTAAAGCGGCGGACATTTTTTGTTCACAATCCTCGCCCTGTGATTGAAACCAAGCTAGGGTTTCGGTATCTACTTGAACAAGAACATTTACTTTCTCTACAGGTTTCCACCACCGCGATTTACTAAAAAACTCCTCGGTTAAGGGCGGAATATCGGATGTGTCGATTTCCTCTTCCGTAAGAGCGTCAACTTTCTCCCAATTCGTCTCGGAGGTATTGTTCATATCGTTTTCGTTCATAGGGTAAAGCTTTACGAAGTGAAATAATACGAATTGTATCTCTACTCGGTTCTGTAAAAACGACAACTACCACTCGGCCATCGAGCGTACCGATTCCTATCAATCGATCTTCGCCATAATTTTCTCGTTCGTCAAGGGAAACTCGAATGGGATGTTCAAATATCCGCTGCGCGTCCGCGAAGTCTAGATCGTGCTTGATGATATTCGCTCGGTTCTTTTGTCGATCCCACTCGAATTTCATATTTTTATTTTATCGAGTTGTCATTCCGTATATCGAAAAAAATCCTATAATTGTCGAAAATTCGATCGTTAGAGGGGTCATCTTGATCGAAATCAAAAGAAATCTTTCGCCTCGATCGAAATGACCCATAACCGGTCAACTAACTCAAAACACCGGAAGGAATCCCTAAGATATCCTCAATCTTAGGTAAATCTTCTAGGGGAATTACCTGGCCTTCATCCTCAAAACCAGCGATTTCAATTAAGATTGAGAATATTAATACTAGACAGGATAAGAGCTTCATATATCTAGAATGTATCAAACTAATCGGTCATGACTATAAAAACAAATCCGGGGGTAGATAACCCCCTTGTGTACAAATGATCTGGCAAATACATAAGAACTAATTAGCTGATGGTCTGAATTTTTGTTGTATTTTAGCCTTTATTCGAGCAATAAAGCTGGATTTGCTCTTTTTTTCGGGATCTTCGTAGATAAAAGTTTTGGCACTACCATCTTCTAATATTTCAATTAACTTTAAACTAGGTGCTTGTCTCTGTTGTTTTAGTGACTCAGACATAATAGTTTCCTCTGTGGTTTAGGTCTTAACCCTACTGTTATCATGAGTCAATTGCTTAACCTAGTCAATACCCTAGACATTATTCTTCATTCTCCAGAGTAATTTAACAACGTTATTGTATTGTGTCATCCAGTCTAAAATACTACTATGCAGATTTCTATCATTCATTGAGCTTAAATCCGCACTATCATCGGTATCAACAGCTAATAGTCCCAGAATAGAACTTTTTTGCAGTGCAGCTACAGCTAACACAATTTTTATATGAGGATTAATTAATAGTTCATTGTCTCTTTGGAGAGGGACATAAGAAGACGGTAATTGCTGGGAATTAGAAATATCAACAAACTCCAAAGCATACTTTCTTATAGTCTTCAGGTATGTGTAACCAATTACCCCTTCATCTAATTCAAAAAGTGCCTCTAGTTCCCTATCAGATACATTGCTAGTTTTACATACCATTTGGAGATTCCAAGTAAATAACTTTTGTCTCACTGGTATCCACAAGGATACTCTGATATTGCCCTGTAGATTAAATTTTTGTTTTATATCAACAGATAATTCTTCTAAAGAACTACTGATTGCTGGCACAATATTTAAGCGAATTGTTTCTAAAAGTTCAACAGTATCTTGTCCAGTCTGTGTTTGAGAGAGTAGAACAGGAATTCCTAAGATAATAATAGATATAATCGTAACTATTTGAGGACTTTTTAATAATTTCCATTCCCTAGGTATAGGACTATTCTCTCCTGTAAAAAATGAACTTGCATCCCCTAAACCTGTCACAATTGCTACTATTAAGTATAACAAAAATATGAGTTTTTCCCAAGGCTTGAATTTTCTGAGAAAATAATCAAATTCATACTTAATAATTCTTGCAATAATTATTCGTTGTTGATCCTTCATCTAATTTCAAGTTTCTTTGACAATAAAAGGGACTGGATAAATCCTATCAATTCTAAATAAAACTGTTGTTTGACGATTTTCCCAAACTAATTTTTCAATGATAACATCTGCGTAGGCGACCCAATGTTCATTTACCAAAGGAATGGGAACATCAACAGGAATAATTCTATAATCTTCTTTGCTCCCTTGATACTGTTTAGATAATTCCAAACTTTCTGGATAACCTTGAGATGGTTTTAACTTTAAAATACTATTCACTTCACAGGGCATCCCCATAAATTTTACCTCTTTATTTTCTGAACAAAAGGTGAGCTTTTCATAGCTCACCCTCAACTTCATACTAACTCAAAACACCGGAAGGAATCCCTAATATATCCTCAATTTTAGGTAAATCTTCTAGGGGAATTACCCGGCCTTCATCCTCAAAACCAGCGATTTCATTAAAGTTCAAATAGCGGTATAAATCGCTGGCAAAAGGATTAATTTTCTCGGTGACAATTGCGAGGTATTCCTCAACGGTGGGAATGCGTCCTAGCAGCGCACAAACCGCCGCTAATTCGGCGGAACCGAGATAGACTCGCGCATCTTTTCCCATGCGATTATTGAAGTTACGAGTCGAGGTAGAAAATACCGTCGCTCTGTCTTCAACCCGCGCTTGATTACCCATACAAAGGGAACATCCAGGCATCTCAGTACGGGCCCCAGAAGCGGCAAAAATGCCGTACATTCCCTCATCGCGCAATTGTTTTTCATCCATGCGGGTGGGGGGACAAATCCACAGTTTAGCCTTAGCAACTCCTGCTCCTTCTAATATCTTAGCGGCGGCGCGATAATGGCCGATATTAGTCATACAAGAACCGATGAACACCTCATCAATTTTATCCCCGGCGCATTCCGACATTAACTTGATATTATCGGGGTCATTGGGTGCGGCGACAATTGGTTCTTTAATCTCGCTTAAGTTGACGGTGATAATATCCGCATATTCGGCATCCTTATCCGCCTCCATCAGGACGGGATTAGCTAACCATTGTTCCATTTTTGCTACCCGACGTAGGATAGTTTTGGCATCACTATAACCCCGGGCTGCCATATTTTTTAACAGGGCCACATTAGAGCGTAAATATTCCGCCACTGTCTCGGTACTTAACTTAATCGTACAACCGGCGCAGGAACGTTCCGCCGTGGCATCGGTTAACTCAAAAGCCTGTTCTAATTTCAAATCCGGCAGCCCTTCCATCTCCATAATGCGACCGTTAAAAACATTTTTTTTGTTCTGTTTTTCCACGGTTAATTTGCCTTCTTGGATGGCAACGTAGGGAATAGCATTAACAATATCGCGCAGAGTTACACCTGGTTGTAATTCCCCCGTAAAACGCACTAAAACCGATTCTGGCATATCCAAAGGCATTACTCCCAAAGCGGCCGCAAATGCCACTAAACCCGACCCCGCAGGAAAGGAAATTCCCAGGGGAAAACGAGTATGAGAATCGCCTCCAGTCCCCACCGTATCCGGCAATAACATCCGATTTAACCAGGAGTGAATAATGCCATCTCCCGGACGTAAAGCGACCCCACCCCGGGTAGAGAAAAAGTCCGGTAATTGGTGATGAGTTTGAATATCAACCGGTTTCGGATAGGCTGCCGTGTGACAGAAACTCTGCATGACTAAATCGGCGCTAAAACCTAAACAGGCTAACTCTTTTAACTCGTCTCTGGTCATCGGACCGGTGGTATCCTGAGACCCTACCGTGGTCATAATTGGGTCACAGGAAGTACCCGGCCGCACCCCGGGTAAACCGCAAGCTTTGCCGACCATTTTTTGCGCTAGGGTGTAACCTTTACCGGTGTCATTAGGCATAGTGGGACGGGTAAATAGGGTACTAGCCTCAAGTCCCAAGGCGTGACGGGTTTTATCGGTGAGACTACGACCGATTAATAGGGGAATACGACCGCCGGCCCGCACTTCATCCAGAATTGTCTCAGGTTTGAGGCTAAAAGTGCTAATAGTTGCGCCCGCTTCGTTGGTGATTTTGCCTTCGTAGGGATAGATTTTAATCACATCCCCCGTGTTCATTTGGCTAACATCGCATTCAAGCGGTAAAGCGCCAGAATCTTCAGCAGTATTAAAGAAGATAGGGGCGATTTTACTGCCTAAAATATAGCCACCAGCACGTTTATTAGGTACAAAGGGAATATCATCGCCAATATGCCAGAGAACCGAGTTAATCGCCGATTTTCGGCTGGAACCAGTCCCGACCACATCCCCCACATAGGCGACCGGATGGCCTAATTTTTTCAATTCGGCAATGGTTTCTAAAGACCCCGGTTGACGGGTTTCTAACATTACCAAAGCATGGAGGGGAATATCAGGCCGGGTGGTGGCATGGGGAGCGGGAGATAGGTCATCTGTATTGGTTTCCCCCTGGACTTTGAAAACGGTGACGGTAATTTCTTTAGCAAGTTTCGGTTTAGCGATAAACCAAGCGCCATTGGCCCAAGCATCGATAACCTGTTTAGCGTAGGGATTGGTGTCGGATAATTCCAAAACCTCGTTAAACGCATCGAATACTAGCAGGGTTTTACTTAAAGCGCTGGCAGCAGCAGCGGCGATATTAATATCTCTGGATTTCAGCAGTTCAATCAGAGAATGAACGTTATAACCACCGACCATGGTTCCCAGTAAGTTAACCGCACCCTGGGGGGAGATAACGTTAGATTTTATTTCACCTTTGGCAATTCCTGTTAAAAATCCCGCTTTAACGTAGGCCGCTTCGTCAACTCCGGGGGGAACACGGTCACGCAGCAGGGTCAGCAATTCTCCCCTGAGTTCTTCGGGCGGATTTTTGAGTATTTCGCATAATTCCGCCGTTTGTTGAGCGTTGAGGGGAAGGGGAGGGATACCTAATTTCGCTCGGTCGGCAACGTGCTGATGATAGGCTTCTAACATAGGTCTATTGTCTCCTAGTCTTCACTTGTGACGGTTTCTTCCTAGGTTACTGGATCTTTGCTAGTCTCGGAATTTCTAGGTTAACGAGAGTTGACATCCTCACCGCCGTAAACGGACGGCGATTCCCAAACCTCACGATTTAGGTTTCTGCTTCTTTCCCTTGCGGGGTTCCGCACCTGCCTTAACAGATTTACTCTGTTCTGGTCTT
>NZ_SFBZ01000034.1:0-7785 GCF_007095495.1 Microcystis sp. M_QC_C_20170808_M9Col
TTTTGACTGATAATATGACGTTCAACTAGCTTCATATCTTGATTATACCTGATAACGTTCTTAAAATCTATCGGTGGCCAAAGTTACTTATTTTAGCTATCTAGCTACAGAAATGAGTAGCTTTAAAAAGCTTTAGGTAGGTTTTTGGTTTCTGTGGTTAACCCCAGTCCCTAGAATGGTTTTGTCCGGCTTAAATTTCCGTTCAGGGGTCTTCGGTTTGAAAGTGGGAAGTGGGAAGTGGGAAGTAGGTTTTTTAAAGTTCGATTGGGAGTGAGAGATTAAAGCTGGTGATGGGATTTGAACCCGCGACCGGCTGATTACAAATCAGCTGCTCTACCACTGAGCTACACCAGCATTTTTGACCAACCCATTATAACACAAATAGGGCTTGCTGAAAAAGTTTTTCCCGCGGGCAGGGTGTGGGGTTTTAAGCTAAGACCGATTTTAACCGTCTATCCCCCCCGAGCAGATTCATCCCGCTGCTTTGCCTCCCTAGTCCGCGACCGGAAGACTAGGGAGCGATACACAGAGGTTCAATGAGTCAAAAGGGATGACCAATAATCAGTTATCAATGACCATTGACCGTTTAATAAGAGCCAGATTAATCCCCCTATTCCGAATAGAATAGTCAAAACATAAAACTGTGATTGACCAGAAACATTATACTTTAAGGCACTGCCGCTAAAAATCGTCGCTAAACTGACCAAATTAACCAGACCATCAATAATATAACGATCGAGCCAAGCGGTAATTTTTGACAGGCTTCCCACGGCTAAAACCACGGTAAACTGATAGATGCGATCAAGATAGAAGTCATAAGCGAACAAATCTTGCAAGAATCGCAGGATTAACCCGGTTGGTCTGGCCCAAGCTCGTCTTAACTCTACCATTAACCCGATAACTAGGCCAATTACCCCAGAGGCCATCAGTAAGGGAAAACCCCAGACAATAGTAAAACTCTGGTTATTAACGAGAGGATTGGTGAAAGATAGCCAAAAATCCCAACGTAGGGGAATAATCGGGGCCAATAAAGCGATTAAAATCAATGCTACCATGGGCAAAGCCATCGGCCAAGCCACTTCTGGGGTGCGATGGGTCTTACTTTGGGTTTGTCCCAAAAAGACTAAACGAAAGACCCGAGTAAGATTGACGATGCTAAGACAATTAACAAAGATTAAAACCGCTAATAACCACCAAGGAATCGCCCATTCACCACTTAACCACCGTTTTAATGTCCAAAACATCCCCAGGGGCATTAAAACCGTCATCCCCGCGGAACCTCCTAAAAAGGCCGTGGTTGTAGCCGGCATTCTTGCCCAAATTCCCCCCATTTCCGTGATATTCTGGTTACTGGTGGTGAGAATTAAGGCTCCTGCGCTCATAAACAATAAAGCTTTTGCAATCGCATGGGAGAATAAAATTAGTAAAGCGATATCCACATGACCTAATCCCACCGCAATAAAGACCAAACCGAGATAGGCACTGGTGGAGTGGCATAAAACCCGTTTAATATCAATTTGGGATAAGGCCATCAGAGAAGTACCGATTGCCGTCATTGTCCCCAACACTATTAAAACATTGGCAGCGATCGGAGATAGGGTAAACACCGGCTGCAGCTTAATTAAAACATAAGCCCCCGCCGAAACCACGATCGAATTCCGCATGATTCCGGCTGGATTTGGTCCCTCCATCGCCTCATCTAGCCACAAATTCAGGGGAAATTGGGCGCATTTACCCGTTGGACCAGCAATAAGGGCTAATCCTAACAAAGTCGCCGTCAGAGGTGGCACAGGGTTATTTACTGCCCAATTTTCTAACTGAGAAAAACTCAATCCTTCTCCGTAACTGGACAGAGCCACCAAACCCATCAATAAAATAATATCGCCGACGCGCTTGGTTAAAAAGGCATCTCGGGCTGCGGTTACTACCAAAGGTTGGGCATACCAAAAACCGACGAGGAGATAGGTAGAGACCGTTAACATCTCTAGGAAAGCGTAACTGAATAGTAGGGAGTCACTCAGGGCAATTCCCCCCAAAGCTGCCTCAAAAAAGCCCATTAAGCCATAAAATCTTGCCAAAGACCAATCCTTTTCCATGTAGCCAAGGGCATAGATTTGGGCCAAGAGACTGATGAGGGTAATCACTTCCAGCGTCCCCAAACTGACGGGAGAAAGTTCGATCGAAAGGGATAAACTAAGATCGGCCACTTTTACCCATTCAAAAGCCAGTTTAATCGTCTCTCGATGCCAAATTTGATTAAAAGCGATCGTTCCGTGTATTAACCCTAATACGGTCATCAATAGGTTAATATAAGCGGCCGGCCGCGGACCGGTGCGACTAATAATGCCTAAAGACCAAGGCAAGGTTAAAATCGAACCAATTAAGCCATAAATGGGAATTAACCAGCAAGTGTAAAGGAATAAATCTTTCATTCAGAGTGTTGGGGTGTTGGGGTGTTGGGGTGTTGGGATGTTAGGGTGTTAGGGTGTTAGGGTGTTAGGGTTTTAGTTGAAATTCCCCATTCCCCCATTTCCCCACTTCCCCATTTCCCCACTTCCCCACTTCCCTGTTTTTGGCCATAAAAAACTAACACTCGATCGAGAAGGGAGCGAGTTTAGTCAATTTAGTTATTTTACCGTTAATCCCGGGATCGGGCTAAATGCGCTGTAATAAAGATTTACCGTGGGAATCGGTGCTACAGGTGGCGAATAATTGGTACTGACGACTAAGAGCGAGTGCTTGTTCGGTTTCCCGTTGACTCGGTAGCCAGGGTTTGGGATTGCCGTAGGCATAAAAGGCCTCAATACCATCAATACCCAATTCTACCGCCGCCGCTACTAAATCGGCCGCGGGGCGATGGTAACGAAAGGGATGGGCGAGAACCACTAGGGCCCCCGCTTGCTGTAAACTGTTAATGACTCTAGAGGCCAAAGCTAGATCTCCTTCCGGTTTGGCTCTTTGCAGATAGGGAGTCAAGACGACGTGAGCGGGATCGAAACCATAGCCAAGAATATGCACTTCTGTGTCTAAGAGATTCGCCGTAATTTCTACCCCTGTCCAGAGATGGGGTAGAGAACCCTTTAAATGCTCATTTTCTAGCCAAATTTGGGCTTGTCGATAACCTTCGATCGAGTGATGATCAGTAATTGCTAATCCTTTTAGTCCGATGTCTAACGCTTGTCTCATCAAGTCCTGGGGACTCATTTGACCATCGGAACAATGGGTGTGGAGATGGAAATTGTAATGGTAGGGACAACTATCATAGCCGACATTTGCCCACACCGCTTTCAGCGCGAGGGTATCTTGAGCTAGGGGTGGAATTGTAGCAGAAACGACCATGCAGTATTGAGGAACTTTCCCAAAGATTACAAATTGTTAACAATCAGCATAGCAAATACCAAAAAAAATTGGGTAGCTGCTGTTACCACTAATACTAAATCCTCTTTCAAAGGTGTGGGGAAGTAGGGAAGTAGGGAAGTAGGGAAATGGGGAAATGGGGGAATGGGGAATTTCAACTAAAACCCTAACACCCTAACACCCTAACACCCCACACCCCACACCCTGCCCCCACCGAAAAACTTTTTGCCGCAAACCCTAACTAGAAAAACTTTTAGTCTTGACATAATATTAGGTCGAGGTGTAATCATCTGCGTTTTAGCTTACCTGTGACCATAAATACTTCCTTGACCGCTTCAAATCACACAAGTCTTTAGTAGTTGGGTAGGGTGCGTTAGGCAATCCCTTGTTTTTAGGGCAAAAATCAAGCTCTGAATATTGCCGTAACGCACCACAAAGAAAGGTTTTTGGTGAGTTACGCTAACGCACCCTACTGGGGAGCATCTCACTTTCTTTTCATTTCATTCACTTGACATTTCATCTGTCCAAGGTTATAACTATACTAGAGTGCGTAGTCTACGTACTTTGCCCTAATAAAAAGTAACAAACCACTTAAAATGATCACAAACATCTCTAGACGACTAACCACTGGCGCTCTTGCTATCGCTGGCAGCGTTGGCGCTCTCAGCTTTGCTGGTGCTGCTCAGGCTGCTCAATTGAATGCCAACATTGGCTATATTCCAATGGGTACTGTTTCTTATGTTGGCTCCAATCTAGCCAGTGCCACCTCAGTTACCTTTCCTCCGCTTAACTACGTCAATACCAACCAACCCCTTTATCGAGGTCTCGCCAACGACTTTTACTCTGGCCCTCTAGAGGTTGCTATTATGTCGCCCGTAGCTATCAGTCCCGTGACCTTCGACTTCTCTGCACCAGATGGTGTTGCTGGTGGCGGTGCTTTTACCGTAACCTTTACTACCGCCTCTGGCCTGGCTACTTTCACCGCCACATCCTTCACAACCGCTTCTGCTACTCCCGATACCCTTGATCTGTATATCAACGGTATAACCACAGGAACTGGTTTTGATCCCTCTCCCTCTAGCCTTCTCGTTAACCTCAACCAAGTCAGCGGTCCCGGTGGTGTAGTTAACGCTTCTACTACCTTTTCTTCTCCCCCCATCAACAAGGTACCTGAACCCTCTGCTATCCTCGGTATCTTAGCCGTTGCTGGTATTGGTGCTTTCGCTCGTCGCAAGAGCTAGTCACTGCCATTAGAGCAAAGACAAGCGTTAAGGTTAAGCTTAACGCCTTTTTTTGTGTCTAGAGAAGGGGATGGGGGAGTGGGGGGTTCGAGCATTTGTATTAAAATATCCAATACGCAATTTAAATGCAGTATACTGTTCACTTAACAATCCCACTGGTCACTGACAAGCTAAGACCCATCTAAAGTGCTTATTCTTAAGATTAGCCGAATCTCCCCCGCCCCCCCAACCCCCCCGACATCGGGGGGGGCCAGGAGGGGTGTTGCCTCTTGCAAGAGTGCCTCTTGCCTGATCTCAAATTGATCACTGATCACTGATCAGCCATTCCGATGCCCTTTCACCTAGATCTAGGGCCAGACTAACCGCTTTACCGAGACGGGGACGCTCGCGGGTTTCGCGGATAAAAGCTTGAAATTGACTAAAACCACCCCATTCGTGGAGATAATTAGCGATCGCATTGAGATGTTCCAGATATTCGGACTCGGAGAGGGGAAAAGAAGCTTGTTCGAGATATTTCCACATTACCTGGACATGAACCTTATCTTTGATGCGTCGTAGCTGGATATCGTAGGAACGACCCCATTTTTCTAGTAATAATTGCTGTAAGTCCACACCCGTCATGGTTGCTATCGCTTCTCAGATGTCAGTCGGCCTCTTGATTTTATCATAAATGTCAGGGGAAGACCCTCGATTTTACCGAAGGGATGACACCTGAACAACATAGAACAGCAAAGCACAACGATCAGATATCTCCGCTTGATCGGATAGTTTCAACCTGATGAACTTTACTCCACTGTGACACTTTTGGCTAAATTGCGCGGCTGATCCACGTCTAAACCGCGACGGGCTGCGATATGATAGGAGAGCAATTGTAGGGGAATTACTGTTAGAATTGGCGATAATAGTTCTTCAATTTCCGGCACATACAACAAATCATTAAAGACTTTTGGTGCTTCCGTATCGCTGTCGGCAACTACTCCCAATAATCGCGCATCCCTTGCCTTTGCTTCCTGTGCATTGGAGAGAACCTTATCATAAACTATCCCCGGCATAGCAATCGCTACTACGGGAACTTTTGCATCTAAAAGCGCGATTGGTCCGTGTTTCATTTCTCCTGCTGGATAGCCTTCCGCATGAATATAACTGATTTCTTTGAGTTTTAAGGCCCCTTCTAAGGCAATGGGGAAATTAATCCCCCGTCCCAAGAAAATAAAGTCTTGGGTGTCATTAAATTCATGGGCCAATTCTTCGATCGCTTTTTCCTGTGTTTCTAAGACAGTTTCGATCGATCTTGGCAGCGATCGCATTCCATTAATAATTTCCTCGATTCTCTCTAAAGACAAAGTTTGACGACGATAGGATAAATCCAAAGCTAAGAGATAAAAACCCAATAATTGTGCCGTAAAACTCTTAGTTGCCGCCACCCCGATCTCGATTCCTGCTTGGGTATTAATAATCTGATCGACCATTTGTGCTAGGGTACTTTCGGGGCGATTAGTAATACCGATAATCCGGGCCTGATATTTTTTTTCTAATCCTAAACGGCGCTGTTTTTCCGTTTCCAAAGCCGCTAAAGTGTCGGCTGTTTCCCCCGATTGCGTCACCCCGATAGTTAAAGTATTGGGCATCAGGGGCGTGGGTGCATAGCGAAATTCCGAGGCGTACTGTACCCTTGTGGGAATACCTGCCAACTGCTCGATCAAGTATTTACCGACTAAACTAGCGTGCCAACTGGTTCCACAGGCTAAAATCTGAATATGTTCTAAATTATCGTAAATTTCTTCAGAAAAATTAATATTTATTGGGTTGACATTATCCTCATTTTGTGCTGTCCAATGGGGATGCAGATAGGTCCCTAAACAGTCGCGCACCACTCCGGGTTGTTCGTAGATTTCCTTGAGCATGAAGTGACGATAACCCTGTTTTTCTACGGTCGTCGGACTCCAATCGAGGATTCTGGGGCTTTTACGGACTCTTTTGCCCTCAAAATTATAAATTTCTACTCCCAAGGGTGTTAACCGAGCGATTTCGCCATTATCCAGGGACAGCACTGCCCGGGTATGGGGAACCAAAGCACTGACATCGGAGGCACAGAAAAACTCCCCTTGACCAAAACCGATGATTAAAGGGGCGTGTTGCCGCACGACAATCAATTCATCGGGATAATCGGGACTAATCACCCCTAGGGCAAAGGCCCCCTCTAAACGTTCAATTGCCCTTAAAACTGCCTTGAGGAAAGGACTCACCCCCAAGTCTTCTTCATCGGTAGGTTTGGGTAGATAACTGGCGATTAGATGGGGAATAACTTCTGTGTCGGTTTCCGAGTCAAATATACAGCCTTTTTCCCTTAATTCTGTTCTTAATGCCTGAAAATTTTCGACAATGCCATTCTGTACCACTGCCACCCGTTGACTATTATCGGTGTGGGGATGGGCATTACTTTCTATGGGTTTGCCGTGGGTTGCCCAACGGGTGTGACCGATGCCAATTTGGGAGGGATTAACTTCCTGTTCTAATTTTTCCCGCAGATTGTAGAGTTTTCCCTGGGCGCGGACTCGATGTAATTCACCTTCGAGAATTGTGGCAATTCCTGCCGAATCATAACCCCGATATTCTAAACGTTCCAAACCAGCTAGGAGAATATCGATCGCTGTTTGGGTTCCGATATAGCCAACAATTCCGCACATTCTTTCCCTGACCCCATTTAGGCTAAGTCCGATCTATTCTATCGCAAGCGTGACACTTGTTTGCTTAGAGGCTAAAGACGCAGGGGGAAGGGTAAAGTTTCCTCTAATGGGACTCATCCTTCGCTCATTTTTGGGAGCAAGATGGGGTCAAAGAGGTCTCAAACGGCTCTTTTCCTGCGTCCGCCCAATCGACGAACTTGACGAGAACCAGTAGGAACCATCCAGATTGGGGCATCTGGGCGACGAGCTTCAAGGCGATCACAAGCGGCTATTTCACTCGCGTCAATTTCAAAGTCTCCAGTTTCGAGAGCGATTGCCACAATCTTGCCTTGATTACCTTGCTCGACTTGAGAACGTACCTGGGTCTCATAAATCTCATCGCCACGTCGAGCGAATTCTTCTTTACTGTAGCGGGGTTGTCTAACTGTCATTGAAGCGACCCTGTGGCAACTTTTGCCCCTCTATTTTAACCAAACATTGGGAATCTTCGCTAACATTCC
>NZ_SFBZ01000340.1:0-15962 GCF_007095495.1 Microcystis sp. M_QC_C_20170808_M9Col
AAGTTCTTGTTGTTGCTCTGGAGTCATTTTTGTCTTTTCCCTACTCTTTTCTCTATCCCATACCCAATTGATGCTTTTGTCAAGTAGTTTATTTGTTCTTCAGCTTTGACTTGCTCCCTTAATATTCTACTCAAAAAAACCTATTAGAAAAGTATTAACTTTAGAGATTGCCATTACCACAAATAAAACTTATTCTGGTATCAAAGGTGATTAAACAAATCACTTTTAACCCAAAAGACAAGGCATTTTGCTTAAGGCATTATGGCTAATCTAAAAAATTCAGAAATGGATTTTGGAGAACGTCTTAATGGGACTTAGACAAAAAAACAATCGAGAAAAGCCTCAACTCCAATCCCCGCTTGGGATTTACTTCGAGAAGCCCAAAATCGCTGAAACCCAGATAGATCAAGGAAAATCATAAATCGAGGTTAACCCTTTGTCCCGTAACATTAAGGGTGTAAAGACAAGAAACTTAAGGAGAAAATCATGACACAAGTGATTCAGACTGGTAAAACTTTAAAGGCAGGCACGGGAAAGATAACAATTAACTTCCCGAAACCATTTGCTCAAATTCCTGTTGTTGTTGTCTCATCTTTTTGGGAAAACGTAGGAAGCCAAGTTGGAAATATTGAGACTATAGACACAATATCTCTTGAGAGCTTCACTATAGTTAGTTCTAATGCTGCTACTAACTACTATGTGAATTGGATTGCAATTTCACAAGAGTAAGTTTGATGGCCTCTCTTCTTAGCATTAGTTGAGCGTGATCGCTCCTTATTCTCGATTAGATTGAAACAACGAAACCCAATACTAATAAAGGTGTGTTACCTTAGTGACATACCTTTTATCTATCAGTCATCAGGAGAGCTTATTTATAGCGTTTCCTGTTCGCAAGAGGTACATTCTCGATGGTGAAAAGCTTAATCAGCAAAGGTTTAACTGTGCCATACAGGTGCGAGAATCGCTATATTTTCTGCTTAGATCAGTTAAAATTGAGGAATGATCGGCCCAGAAATTGGGTTTATCTTCGTACTTAACCTTAACATGAGAGGGAATCAAAGATGCTGGCAATATCGATGTTCTATGAAATCATCGTTTATAGGTATTTTATAGATAACAAACAACACTATATACGGCACATTAACGCTAGGTATCAAGAGGATGAAGTAATTGTCTCAATCCCTGATGGTGAAGTCCTTGAAGGTTCGAGTTAAACTAAAATGATCATCATCTTGCTTGTTAACTAACGAACAATTGACAAACTGATGATCCTGTTATACTAAATTAGGTATAAACCATAATCATTAACCCCAACATGGGAGATAAACCCATTTACTGGATTGGGACGTCAAGGGAAGATATTAGAGATTTTCCTGAAGACGCAAAGCGTAAAGCAGGTTTTCAACTGAGAGCTATTCAACAAGGAGAGAAACCCAATGATTTTAAACCCATTCCCATTATTGGTCAAGGAACAGAAGAAATTAGAATTTGGACAGGAGAAACCTACAGAATCTTTTATGTGGCAAGGTTTAAAGAAGCGATTTATGTCCTTCATGCTTTCGGTAAAAAAACACAGAAAACCTCGAAAAAAGAAATTGAATTGGGACAAAAACGTTATCAACAAATGATTCAATTTAGACAACAATTACAGGAGGAATAACCATGACACAATCTAACCCTATTGAGATCACTTTTGGTAGCGATAACATCTTTGAAGATTTAGGATTTAACAGTGAAGAAGCAACTAACTTAAAAATTAGAGCCGATTTGATGTTAACCTTGCGGTCTTTTATCCAAGAAAAAAGATGGACACAGCAAGAAGCCGCCACTTTTTTCGAGGAAACAAAACCGAAAATTAGTGATTTAATGAATGGAGAAATTAGCCGTTTTACTGTTGATAAATTACTCAGTCTTTTAGATAAAACGGGAATGAAAGTTAAACTCGAAATCTTCACCAAGTAACTTAAAATCATCAACAATTGACCATGAACAAGGGTTACATCCACATGGGAAAAGGATTCAATTCATCTTCCGTCAAAGCTTCTTTTAACCATCCCATGCTAACAGGAACATCATATAATCTTCCTGCCCCTAAACGCTTCCACATATGACGCATTCCGGGGACAATGACTTTAGCCACCCTTAAACCAATATCAGGACGAGTTTGGTCTAATACTAACATTTCCATCCCCTTTGACTCAACAATTCGCTGACACAATTTAACATCCTCTAATAAGTCATCACTAGCTAATTGTAAATAATCATTACTTTTTTTCGGTATTATTTTACTATCGGGAACTAAATAAGATTGATTGCTTAACCTTGCCTTTTGCCACCATTTAACCGCCAAAGGATCCGCAGAAGGATTGTAAATCGTTGTCCCATCGTCCTTAAAAGATAACACATTCGGTAAGATTTGATTAACCTCCGTTAACGCTCGACTAATAGCAATTTTCGGGTCAAAATGCGCCCCATATCCTAATAAAATATCTTCCGCTTCCCGCTCCTTTCTCGGACTAATAGCCGCAAAACAGGGAATATTCAAATCACTGGTAATATCTAACACCCATAGCTCCCGATTTAACCCCTCATAATATTGCTTTAATTGCTCAAAATATGGCTCATTAAAGCTCTCTAAATTAACGGAAGGTTTAACTAATTGATTATACCACCATAAGGCCACACAATCTCGTTCCACTAACTCCATAAATCCTTGTAAAATCGCTTCCTCTATCGTATTTCCTGCGGCACAGCCATTAGAATCCGCCCAACAATCTAAGGGTTCAGATTGAGGATAACCATAATAACAATATCCTGTCGGTAAATACTTAAAATCTTGAGCAGTTAAAGACCATACAGGAGTCCAATCAATGATTCTAGTTTCATCAAAAGGTTCAGGTACTTTTTGAAACCATCCTTGATTCTTCGCATTCCATTCTTCTCGATGTTGATATTGTTTTTCACTAAAATTCATACATTTGTTAGGATGAATAGCTTCATCTCCTAACTCTTGATAACTCGCTTTTTCTCTGATTTCATTCCCTTGAAAACCCCCCGAATAGCGCTCAATAGCTTCACAAAATCCACTTGCTTTTGCTTGACTATCTGTACGGCCTTTTCCCGCACTTCTACCTCCAATATTTTGCCGTAAACTGTCTAAATCATCAAACAGGCCGCGAAAATGATGTTTCGCCACATAAGTATGAACTAAAGCATTCCCTTGTATCTTATTTAATTCTCGCACAATTCCCGTAATGGGACTGATAAGATGTTGATAGGTTCTTAGGGTTTCTTCAGGAGAACAAAAACGATGTCCACCATCATTGGTAAACCCCTTTTTCCGATGTCCCAAAACCACGGGTAAAGGTGTTTTATTTAGAGAATATCCACAACTAGGACAGTTCGGACGTTTAACTAAAATATGCTCTTGAAATTGTAAATTTAAAGTATCATAAGTCATTAGCATTCCTTCTAAACGTTGATTTTTACCTTGAATAATCCACTTAAAAACCTCCATAGCCGTCAGATTTAAAACCGTCTGTATTGTCGCTGAAGAAAATCCTAAAGGAGAAATTAAAGAAATCTTATTTTCTCTCTGTCTAATGATAAATTCCTCCACGGGACGATTATCTCGTAACCGTTGAGCCAAACAATGCCAACAACCAGTTTTATCGGGATCAAATAAGGGACCAATCCAGGCTAGGTTTCCCAGGGGATTAACTAATAACCAAGGCTTGTGCGAGGCTAAAGCTTGTTGATTAATACTCTCTAAATCAGGATGAAGATAATTATCGGTTAAAATAATGGTTAAATCCCCTTCATCTGCGACTTGAACTTGCAAGGAATTTAAAATATTGATCAAATCTTGCTGGGGAATTAAGCCTAGGGTTTTAACTGTAACCTTCAGAGATTGTAATCGTTCAAAAGCTTGGGCTTGAGAAACCTGAAGATGATGGCATAAAATTGCTAAATTAGACGGCAATAATTCTTCTTTTTCTAACAAAAACCCTCGTTTATATAACTGAAAAATCGCTTTTTGAATTGCCAAGCTATAATTAACAATAACTGCGAAGGAATTAGCATTATTGGGATTGATGTCCTGATTTTGTAAAAATTCTAACTGAAGAATATCAATAATTTCATCAAGATTACGTTGACCATCAATTAATCTTACCAAACGATAATAAAGCGGCTCTTGGAAACAGATTGATTCTCGCTCAGATAGAAAAAAGACCGTATTTGGTTCTAAGGTTTCAATTGAGTAGGCAGGATTCCAATCAAGCTGGTTGAACACAATTTTTACTCTCTTTTTAAGGTATAGTTAAGGTTGATTATATACCTATAATATAAGGTTGATAGCAGTCATCTTAATAGTGAGGTGCGAAGTTTTCGTTTTGGGGAACAGGGAGGGAGCAGCCCATTTATGCCAAAATATAAAAGCGATCGCTAAAAGTGATTAAATTTATGCAATATGATACCAAATCCGCTTTTAATAGCATGATTAACTCCCAATCCAACTTTAAAAACCCAGTTATGGATTGTTTTGCCCCTGCTCCCTGCTCCCTGCTCCGCAGCTCCGGCACTCCCCAATCTCCTCCACCTTTTAAACAGGATTTGGTATCAGCCCCCTAATTTCTTCCCTGCCTAAAATTTCTCAATTTCTCGGAATAAATTTGACTACCAAAATCAGGGTAAATAGCCCAAATATCAACTTAATAAAGTTTTAATAGACATTTAAGCCCTAATAGATTAATCTTACTTTTTTTAAAGCCGATATGCTGCCTCGCTAATCCTTTTAAGACTTGAAAACTTGGTATTCTGTCAGGGGTTGGTCGTGAGAGGGGTCAATTTTCAAGGATAATTTGTAACAGAGTGTTGAAAATTCCTTTAATCTTAGTTATGAGCGATCGCCCACCAGAACTAACCCTAGCCGACCAGGCCCCTGCCAACCACGAATGTCGCTCCTGCGGCTACGTTTACGACCCCAGCAAGGGAGATAGTAAAACCAACACTCCCGCTGGAACCCCCTTCGAGGAATTGCCAGAAACGTGGCGCTGTCCCGTGTGTGGTGTGCGTCGTTCCCAATTTATCAACATCGGAGCTAAAGATGCTCCTTCGGGATTCCAAGAAAATCTTAGCTATGGTTTTGGAGTCAACCGTCTGACTCCGGCACAAAAAAATATTTTGATTTTCGGGGCTTTAGCGCTAGGATTTGTTTTCTTTATTAGTTTGTATGGTTTAAACTAACTCAAGCACTCATTATCTTTAATCCAACGGCTCTTATGAGCCTGTAACCCATCGGGTACAAACCCTAATCCGTCCCGATTCCTTGACCAATACCTCTGAACCATTGATGAGAAAACTGAAACAATTCGTAATAGTTCTAGCTGTAGCCTTTTTCTGCTTTAGCTGTAGTAGTGTGCCATCCCTGAGCAGTAGTCCTTGGCAAATCCTCACCCTCGACACTGACTCCACTTTTGCCGATATCGCCTTTACCGACGACCTGCAGCACGGTTGGTTAGTGGGAACCAAATCTACCCTCTTTGAAACCACCGATGGGGGGGACAGCTGGCAGCAAAAAGTCCTCAACCTTGGCGAAGAAAAAGTTAGCTTTAGCGCCGTCAGTTTCCACGACCAAGAGGGTTGGATTGTCGGTAAACCCTCAATTCTTCTCCATAGCGAAGACGGGGGCAGCAGCTGGTCCCGTATCCCCTTAAGTGAAAAATTACCCGGTTCCCCCTACGGAATTATCGCCCTTAACGACAAAACCGCCGAAATGGTTACGGATTTAGGTGCTATCTACCGCACCAAAGACGGAGGCAAAACTTGGCAAGCTTTAGTGGAAGGTGCTGTGGGTGTGGCCCGGACAATTGTTCGTTCCCATGATGGTAAATATGTGGCCGTTTCCGCACGCGGTAACTTTTATTCCACTTGGGAACCGGGGTCAACAGAATGGCAACCCCACAATCGTCTTTCTTCCCGCCGTTTACAAAAAGTCGGTTATGGTGAGAAAGGGGAACTGTGGGCCCTGGCCCGGGGTGGTCAACTACAATTTACTAGCCCCAATGATCTCGATACATGGGAAGATAAGGTATTCCCCGAGTTTTCCACCAGTTGGGGACTTTTAGACCTCAACTACCGCACCCCCGAAGAAATTTGGGTCGCTGGTGGTAGCGGCAATCTCTTGGTCAGTGATGACGGCGGCCAGTCTTGGCAAAAAGATCGCGCGGTGGAAAGTGTCCCCTCCAATCTCTATCGAATTGTTTTTATCAATTCCGACAAGGGTTTTGTCTTGGGACAAGATGGGGTTTTACTGAAATATAATCCCCCTAGCGAACCGGCCTAAAACTTGTGTCAGGGTCAAGAAAGTCTCTATTATAGAGATTGAATTTTTCAAGTCCTATCATTCCGAGGAGAACCGTCCATGTCAGGTAGTACCGGCGAACGTCCTTTTGGCGATATCGTTACCAGTATTCGTTACTGGATTATCCATAGCATCACCATCCCCATGCTGTTTATCGCAGGTTGGTTATTCGTGAGTACTGGTTTAGCTTACGATGTTTTTGGCACTCCCCGTCCCGATGAGTATTACACTCAAGAGCGTCAAGAATTACCGATCATTAATGATCGCTTTGAGGCCAAAAATCAAATCGAGCAGTTTAATCAGTAGTTTACTTTAATTAAGGATAAAAACAATGGCTAGTGGTAATCCCAATCAACCCATTTCTTACCCCATTTTCACCGTTCGCTGGTTGGCAGTTCATACCTTAGCGGTTCCCACTGTCTTCTTTATCGGTGCAATTGCGGCAATGCAGTTTATTCAACGCTAGGAGAACAATTATGGAAAGAACACCTAATCCGAATCGGCAAGCTGTCGAGTTAAATCGTACTTCTCTTTACCTAGGTTTACTCCTAGTTGCTGTCTTGGGAATTTTATTTTCCAGCTATTTCTTTAACTAATTAGTCCCGATTTATTGTCATCGCAATTAGGAGGTGTTATTCATGTTCGCAGAAGGTCGTATTCCTTTGTGGTTAGTCGCCACCATCGCCGGTCTAGGCGTTATCGCTGTGCTTGGTCTTTTCTTCTACGGAGCTTACGCCGGTTTAGGTTCCTCTATGTAATTCCATTACGGGTAATTTCCCCCAGCAAAAAGCCGTTAGTTATAGAAATAACTAGCGGTTTTTTCAGTATTCGGTGAAAAGTAAAGCTCTATCGAACTTTAATACCAAATCCGTTTTTAATAGTGTGATTAACTCTCAAGTTATGAATTGTTTCTCCCTTCTCCCCACACCCCACACCCCACACCCCACACCCTGCCCCCACGAAAAACTTTTTCAGCAGACCCTAATTAAAAAAAGGAGTCAAAGACTTGACTCCTTTAGTTATATGGATGATTTAGCTAAAACTAAACCTCTTGTTTACGAGTGCTAAGATCACCCAATTTTTGGAATAAACCGAATTCCACTTGTTCTTCCAGATCCGGATCGACCCCGGCGAATACGTCGCGGTAGATGGTACGAGAACCGTGCCAGATGTGACCGAAGAAGAATAGTAAAGCAAAGACAGCATGACCGAAAGTAAACCAACCTCTTGGAGAAGTGCGGAATACCCCGTCAGACTTCAGGGTTTCGGTGTCAAACTCGAAAGCTTCACCGAGTTGCGCTCTACGCGCAAATTTCTTCACATCAGCAGGATCGCTAAACACCTGGCCATCGAGAGAGCCACCGTAGAAAGAAACGGTGACACCACTTTGTTCGATACTCAGTTTCGATTCCGCACGACGGAAAGGAATATCAGCGCGAACGATACCTTCCGAGTCAGTCAGGACAACGGGGAAGGTTTCAAAGAAGTTAGGCATCCGACGCACGCTGAGGACGCGACCTTCGCCATCTTTGAAAACAGGGTGTCCTAACCAAGATTTAGCGATACCGTCACCGCTGTCCATGGCACCAGTACGGAATAAACCACCTTTAGCGGGGCTATTACCGACATAATCATAGAAAGCCAGTTTTTCGGGGATTGCTTGGTAAGCTTCGGCGATGGTGGCTCCGTTGGCGATGCTGGCCTCGACGCGACGCTCAATTTCTTCTTGGAAATAGCCCTTATCCCATTGGTAACGGGTCGGGCCAAAGAGTTCGATCGGGGTAGTAGCATTACCGTACCACATGGTTCCAGCCACGACGAAAGCGGCAAAGAAAACAGCGGCGATACTGCTAGAAAGCACCGTTTCGATATTACCCATTCTCAGGGCTTTATAGAGTCTTTCGGGGGGACGGACGGTTAAATGGAATAAACCGGCGATAATCCCGACGATACCCGCAGCAATGTGGTGAGCTACCACACCCCCGGGGTTAAAGGGGTTAAAACCAGCCGGTCCCCATTCGGGAGCTACGGGCTGCACATGACCGGTTAAACCGTAGGCATCGGAAACCCACATCCCGGGACCCCAAAGGCCTGTTTGATGGAAAGCACCGAAACCAAAGCAAAGTAAACCGGATAAGAACAGGTGAATACCGAACATTTTCGGCAAATCGAGGGCAGATTCGCCCGTGCGGGGATCGACGAATAATTCTAAATCCCAGAAAACCCAGTGCCAAACCGCCGCTAGGAATAGCAGACCGGATAAGACGATATGAGCGGCGGCAACGCCTTCAAAAGACCAGAAACCGGGGTCAACACCAGTTTCGCCGGTGACGCTCCAGCCACCCCATGAACCAGTGACACCTAAACGGGCCATGAAGGGCAGCACGAACATTCCTTGCCGCCACATCGGGTTTAATACGGGGTCACTGGGGTCGAAAATAGCAAGCTCATAGAGGGCCATGGAGCCAGCCCAACCCGCTACCAGTGCGGTGTGCATCAGGTGAACGGAAATTAAACGGCCCGGGTCGTTGAGAACGACTGTGTGTACTCGATACCAAGGTAGTCCCATTGACTACGCTCCTCCTATTGACAATTTAGTGTCCACTTAGACGCTTTTTATATTCAGGGTGAAAATATAAGCCCAACACTCTCGACGGTTAAGTGCAAGAGTTAGCCGACCTACATTATCCCTTGAAAAGTGTATCTATTCTAAAGAAGTGTAACTATTGTTAGAACAGATTTCAAGTCTTTGCGATCGATCTTCGGCCAGAATATTCCAGATCAGGGAGTGGGGTGTGGGGTGTGGGGTGTGGGGTGTAGGGTGTGGGGTGTGGGGTGTAGGGTGTGGGGTGTAGGGTGTAGGGTGTGGGCTGTGGGCTGTGGGGAGATGGGGAATTATGACTGATAACTGATAACTGATAACTGATAACTGATTACTTCCTCAGCACTTCTTCGGCATTTTGCAGGATTTCGAGGACTTGTTCGGCACTAATCAAGCGTTTTAGCACCACTTGCCCGATGGTGGGGACAGTATCGGCAATTTCGGCACTCTTGGGGGCAACTTCTACCATAATCACGGCTTCTTCCACCTTATAAAGCCATAAAACCTGTTCTCCCTCTAAAATACCGATATTTAATCGCTCTATCTGCGGTGGTCGTCGCCAACTACTCGCGTGATCCCACAAACCGCCAAATTCCCACACCCGTCCTATCGTCCAACCTGCCGTTAAGAAAAAATATTTCACTTTGTTACTCAATCTAGAATCAATCTCTAGCTTTCTGGCTTAATTAGTTTTCAGCCGTCAAATTTTATCAAAAAACTGCTAACGTCCCGTTAATTTCACCACCCCAATGCCCCCAAAGTATAGACCCAAGACCGCCCCTGCTAACAGGGATTGGGTGAGAGGATCTGTGGAAGGGGTTAAAATCGCGCCTAAAATCACCGCCCCCAAAACCACAAAACGCCAGCCCGATAACATCGTTTGCGAGGAAATGATGCCTAAAAAGCTCAAAATCAATTGAATAACGGGAATTTGAAAGGCGATGCCGGTACTAAAAAGTAAAAGTAAGACAAATTCAAAATAGCGCTCGATCGACCAAGCTTGTTCGACCACTTCCGCCCCATAATTGACAAAAAAGTTTAAAGCGGCGGGAATCAGGGCAATATAGGCAAAAAATAAACCGGCAAAAAATAAGACACTCGATCCTAACACTACCGGGACAATTAAACGCCGTTCGCGACGGGTTAACCCCGGCAGCACAAAGAGGATAATTTGCAAGAGAATGACGGGACTAGCCACCAGTATGCCGCTATATCCAGCTACTTTTAGGGAGACGAAAAAAAATTCTCCCGGGGCCAACTGCAAAAATTTTACCCCTTGGGCAGGGACTTCCAGCACTTGTACTAGGGGTTTAACGAAGATAAAACATCCCACCGCACCCACAGCCACGGCAATTAAACTATAAAAAATCCGGCGCCGCAACTCCTCCAAGTGGTCAAATAAGGACATTTCCACTTCTCCGGGTAACTCATCGAGATATTCGGGACTGTCTGGGGGCGGGGTTTTTACTTCTGTCGATGACATGGCTTTGGCTCGATCGTTCTCTACTCAAGCCTTTATCCTAGCATTGTTGACCCTTGGGCTTGAATCAGTTATCAGTTATCAGTTACCAGTTATCAGATGTGAGTTTTTAGTGGACAGTCTTAATCGGGGGTCAGTATTCAGCTTTTATTTATTCTCCCTGCTCCCCATCTCCCCATCTCCCCATCTCCCCATCTCCCCATCTCCCCATCTCCCCATCTCCCCATCTCCCCATCTCCCCACTTCCCCACTCCCCTTAAAAAAAATTTGCTATGATTTAGGAACTTGTTTAGTATTTGGTAAAAATAACCATAAGTGCCACCGTGTTCACAACTGTTCAACCCGCAAATCGATCGAGCTTACCTGATGACCTATTTACGGCAATTAAAGAGCTTAAACGGGAATTAAACGCCGTTATTCTGGCTCACTACTATCAAAATTCTGACATACAGGATATAGCTGATTATATTGGTGATTCTCTCGGTTTATCCCAACAGGCTGCCCGAACGCCAGCAGATGTGATCGTATTTGCGGGGGTTCACTTCATGGCAGAAACAGCTAAAATCTTAAACCCAGATAAGTTGGTATTGCTGCCGGATTTAGATGCAGGATGTTCTTTAGCTGATAGTTGTCATCCTGAGGATTTTGCTCGTTTTAAAGCCCAATATCCCGATCATATCGTGATTTCCTATATCAATTGCAGTGCAGAAATTAAGTCCATGAGTGATATTATCTGCACCAGTTCCAACGCAGTCAAAATAGTTAATCAAATCCCTGCCCATCAACCGATTATCTTCGCTCCCGATCGCAATTTAGGCCGTTACGTCAGTCAGCAAACTGGTAGAGATTTAGTTCTCTGGCAGGGTAGTTGTATTGTTCATGAAACTTTTTCCGAACGCAAGATAATAGAATTAAAAGTCGCCCATCCAGAAGCAAAAATTATCGCCCATCCTGAGTGTGAAGCATCGGTTTTACGCCATGCCGATTATATTGGTTCCACGACGGCACTATTAAATTATTCCCTGAAAAGTTCCGAAAAAACCTTTATTGTCGCCACAGAACCGGGGATTATTCACCAGATGCAAAAATCCGCCCCAGAGAAACTATTTATCCCCGCACCAGCTTTAAATAACTGTGCTTGTAATGAGTGTCCCTACATGAGAATGAACACTCTCGAAAAATTGTATCTCTGTATGCGAGATAAAACTCCAGAAATTACTATTTCTGAAGATTTAAGAGTTAAGGCACTGTTGCCGATTCAAAGAATGTTAGAAATGTCTTAATCAGTTATCAGTTATCAGTTATCAGTTATCAGTTATCAGTTATCAGATTTGAGTTTTAAGTGTGCAGTATGGATTAAGTGAGCCTCATCAAATGCCAGTTTCCTACTGTCTTTTCACTGATTACTGTTTACTGATTACTGATTACTGTTCAGTGAAATGCTGAAGATAAATTTTTTCGTTGTGTTTGATGGATTGAAAAAAATCGACAATGGGACGAGGATAATTAACCCCTAAAATCACGCCATAACGCCTTTGTTCCTCTGGGGATAATTTATAAGGTTCGTGAATTTTATCGCCTTTTATTAGGGCTAATTCGGGCAACCAGTGACGTAAATACCCACCTTTGGGATCATAATCTTTCGACTGTTTAGGGATATTAAAATAACGAAACCCTCGCGCGTCATTGCCGACACCAGCAGTGTAATTCCAATTACCCCAATTACTACAGACATCGTAATCAATTAATAACGACTCGAACCATTCTGCTCCCATACACCAATCAATACCGAGATTTTTGCTCAGAAAACTAGCGACATTTTGCCGGCCACGATTCGACATAAATCCTGTAGCGGCTAATTCTCTCATATTAGCATCTACAAGGGGATAACCGGTTTTTCCATCACACCAGAGATTAAATCTTTCCCAATCTTCTAGCCAAGGTAAATAAAGTTCTTGCAAACCGGATTTATAGAAGATTTTATTACCGTGTTTACTGCAAATAAATCGGAAAAAATCTCGCCATAATAATTCAAAAATCAGCCAATAGGTAGAGTCATTTTTTACTCTTATTTGTTCATATTTTTGTACTTCCTCATAGATATAACGGGGGGAAAGACAGCCAAAACTTAACCAAGCTGAGAATTTTGAGGAATAATTAGTCCCTAACATTTCATTGCGGGTTTCCTTATAGGTTTTTAAGGAATCACTATCCCAAATATATTCTTTAACCCTTGATTTTCCTGCCATTTCACCCCCTTGAAACGACAAAACACCTCCCCGGTCTAGAATTGGTTCTGTTAAGCCTAAATCGTTTAAACTGGGAAGGTTTCCCAACTCTATTTTAGGCAATTTTGTCAACTTTTTCGGCGTGGGATAAGTTGCTCTTATTTGCCAATGACGTTCTACTTGTTTACGAAAATTAGTAAATAATTCCGGCAGTTGATTAAGGGTAAAAGGTAGATCATCGGGATGGTATAAAGTGGCTGTCCAAAAAGTTTTTATCTGCACAGGAACCCCGGATAAAGCCTTATTTACCGCTTTTTCTACCGCTAATTCCTCTGCTGTTACCTCTTGATGATAATAAACCTTGGCTATCTGCAATTCTTGAACTAATTGTGGGATAATGTCTTCTGGTTTTCCCCGTCGGATAATTAAATTACCGCCTAAACTTTCCAGAGATTGTCGCAAATCTGCTACGCTTTCTAATAAAAATTTAGCCCGGAACTTGCCAGTTTTTGGAAACCCGTAGGAAGTAAAACCAAATTGACGCTCATCAAAACAATAGAAGGGAATTATCTCGAATTGTTCTTGAATGGCTCGATAAATTGCCTCGTGATCGTGAACCCGCAGATCATTGCGATACCAAATTAAAACCCGCATTTAACATCAATTAAAAGTTGATAACTGATCAATAGTAACTGGGATGGGATTTAATTATCTTTTGCCGTAGTAATGGCCATAGTAACGATAATTGTGGTCTTTCCGACTAACATTATTAGCCACTAAACCTAACACGGAAATGTGGGATAATCTCAGATCTTCCAGCAGATTTTTAAGCGCAAAGCGATCGGTTTTGCCCAGTTTGGTGACGAGAATTAGGCCAGTGGCCATGGCGGCGAGAATTTTCGCATCGGCAAAAGCACCGATAGGTGGTAGATCGTAGATAATTAGATCGAAGGCGTGGTCTTGCTGTAATTGCGAGATCATCTCCTGCATTCTCTGGGAAGAAAGCAAGCGGGTGGGATCCGGGGGAATTGAACCGGCGGTAAGAATCGATAAATTCTCGTGGCGGGGTAGGGATTGAACAGCCTCTTTCCAATCGAGACCCTCGGCGAGGACATTACTAAGGCCGTGGTCGTTATCGAGATTAAGTCGCAGGTGAGTCTGGGGTCGTCGCAGGTCGGCATCCACCAATAAGACTTTTTGTCCCATACGAGCGGCAGCCTTAGCGATATTTATTGCCATGGTGGTTTTACCATCTCCGGGTGATAAAGAACTAATCACGAGGGACTTGAGGGGGGAATCGGAACCGAGGAGGCGAATATTGGTGTTAAGAGTGTGGAAAGCCTCCGAGAAGGGGGAGAAATTATAGTAGTAGGGGTTTTCGTTGGCTGATTTTGGGGTACTATTAGGGATAGTGATTTTGCGATCGCCGACTGTTAACTGGGGTAGGGCGGCGGTGATCACTTTTTCGATCTTATCGAGGTCTTTTTGCCAGGGAATTGCGCCTAAAAGGGGCAGTTTGGTATCTTCTTTTAGTTCATCTGCACTATGATGAACGGGGTCTAATCTTTCAGCTAAAAAGGCTGCCCCTAGGCCTAGTAACAGGCCACCAATAACCCCTAAAGCGAGATTTCGCACGGGTTTAGGAGAAACGAAATCTTCCTCTACTTCTGGAGGGGAAATTAGTTGCCAAGGCACCACTTGTTGTGCCACCTTGAGTTGGAGTTTTTGTTGTTCCTCCAGAAAACGACCGAGACTGGTGGTGGCAATTTCCAATTCTCGCTGCAAATCCGTATAACGACGGGCTAAAACCGCCAGATTTTTGACCGAGCCTTTCTGTTGTTCAAGGGCTTGGGCAAGAGATTCTACCTTAATTTCTAGGGTTTGGCGGGTGTTAGCGGCTTCTACCAATTGCTGGGTTAATTCTACCCGCAGAGCGCTCCGTGATACCAAAGCCGGGGAGTCACCCACTGTCTGGGGCAGTTTTTCCCCTAGGGTTCTCTGGGCTTCTTTTTGCAGTAGGGGCAGTAAATTAGCTCTTTTTTCCTCTAGGGTGGCGATTATCGGGCTATCTTTCGCAAAAACTGCCGATTGTTTCGCCAGTTCCACTTCCACTTCCTGTAGCTGCTGGAGCAAATCTTGATAACCGGGAGATTCACTGAGATAAGTGGCGATAATTGCCTGATTAGGGGCTAATCCCACCTGTTGCTGTAAAGCTTGATAGCGAGAGTTAATTTCGTTAAGGGCAACTTGGGCTGCCCGATACTCTTGTTCGGTAGCGGTTAACTGTTGTGATAAACGAGTCGCCTCTTTATCGGGATCCAGGAAATTGTATTGCTGCCGGAATTGCTGCATTTGTTTTTGTAGAGAATTAACTCGTTCCCGCAGCACCGGCAATTGAGCGTTAACAAAATCTAACCCTTGATTAGTTTCGGTCTTCCGTTCCTGAGAACTATAGTTTAGGTAATGACGGGCTAAATTATCTAAAACCAGCTTAATTTTTTCCGGTTCCGCATCTTGATAGGAAATTTCTAAAACTTTCGTCTCTTTTAATTGACTAATTTTGAGATCAGATTTGCCAGTTTCACTAATTAAATCACTGTAGGTAAAATCGGGATACTTAGGGGTTATTTTACTAAGGATGGGGTTAAGAAGTTGAGGACTGGTTAAAACAGCGATTTGGGTATCATAATCGATGTTCTCTCCACCTAACTGAGGTAGGATATCTTGGGCTGCCAGTCTGGAAGAACTTTTATTTTCCTCAATCGGTTGACCGATGAGTAGCAGGAATTTGCCTTGATAGATAGGGGTTTTTAAGAAAGTCCAAGCTGTGATCGCTCCTGTCACCCCTAGGGTGATGCCAGCGATTATCCACCAGCGATGCTTGACCACAGAAAGGACTTGACGCAGGTTGAGTTCCTCTTCTTCTTGCGTCGGGGAGGGGATAAAAGCCGGTTGGGCAAAAACTGGCAGATTTGCTTGACTTTGGGTTTTTAAAGCCCCGTTTTGTTGGTTGTTCATCATTAATCAAATAGTCAAGGGATAACTGTATTAAAAGATTTTCCGGTGGCAATCTGGCTCGATTAGTCACCGCTCAATCATAACACCGTGCTACAATGATAACCCTAGTTTTTCCGGTAATACCAAATAAGGTGCGTTTAACCTAGTCAATGGGGAGCATCTCACCTTTGTAACCCCTAAATCAGGTTTTTATGTCAAGCTATTTTGAAAGCCTTGCTAGAAACCAGTTTTATGGATAAGTATAATTACTCACTTGCGTAAATGAGATGC
>NZ_SFBZ01000341.1:0-11042 GCF_007095495.1 Microcystis sp. M_QC_C_20170808_M9Col
CTTACAAAGACTTAATAGAAGGGATTGAATTGGCTATGTTAGAAGTTACTCAAAAAGATATTCGCAATTGGTTTACTCACTGTTGCTACTGTACCTCATAAGTCAGAGAATTGCTATATCTAGGAGGGAAAGTTACAGATCCAAAGTCTTACGAAGAACTCAACCAAAAAATCGATGAATTACGGACAGAAGAAACAGACTTAATTTCTCAATACCCTAATATTCAACCTGAAAGTTATGGAAAGTATATTGCCAAAGCGCGTATTGTTGCAGAGATGCTAAGGTCATTTTACGATCAGAAAGGAACTTTTGGCGGTGAGTCTACCATTGAATTTAGTAAACTGATACCAAAGATTCCTCAAAAAGATCCCCAATTTCAGCCAGCGATCACTTAATGACAAAAGTGCGATCGCCAGAGAGCGATGCTAACACGTCGCTGCAACGGACTGATACTATAGACCTCTTGCAAAAATCAAAAATCTTCCGTTAGCGATCGCCGATCTTGTAAGCTGCGTTCCCCACGACAACGCCTAATTACTCTGCCAATAAATTCTTGGGAACGCACCAAGATTATCGACTTTAAGCAAGCGATCGCAGTCTAAAGTTAGCCTTAAATTATAATCGTTCATACTAGGACGTGCGAGCGATATCCTTATATATTTATGTCATAATTATTTTGGTTCTTCGTTACTTGGTATGGTTCGATAGGGGGGCATAAATCGACTAAATCCTTATCTGGCAAGAGACTTAATTGATTAGTTCGCTCTAGATCGAAAACAATTGACAAAAATCGCCAAATGTCTTTCTCTATAAGAATTTCATTCCTTATAATCCTGTACGTTGCATAAGACAAACCGAAGAACCATTATTTTTTATTCTGGTCAGCCTAAAAATTAGGTATCGGTTATGAACACATTTACTGCTGTTGTAGAAAAAGATTTTGATACTAATCTTTATGTGGGTTATGTCCCTGGTTTTCCCGGAGCAAATTCTCAAGGTGAAACTTTAGATGAATTACAGACAAATCTTTGTGAAGTGATAGAAATGCTCCTTGAGGATGAACAAACAAAATTTAAAACAGTATTTGTTGGTACACAGTAACCATCGGCAATATACCTGTTCTGAAACCACAGGAAGTGGTTCGTATCTTAGAAAGTCTTGGCTTTGTTGAGGTACGTCAGAAAGGCTCCCATAAACAATTCTGTCCTGAAGATGGACGTGCAACTACTGTTCCATTTCCTAAACATGGCTTAAAGAAGAGAGAAGTGAGAGAATAGAGTAGAATGATCAGATGCTTCCATGCCTAGAAAAATCCGAGAGTTGAAAGCTCAAATTGTCCGTGAAGGATTTGTTTACTTACCCAAACGGGGCAAGGGTAGCCATGAACGTTGGAGACATCCTTTGATCGGAAAAACACTGACAATTCCGGGCAAAGATGGAGATGATGTCCCACTTTACCTAGAAAAACAACTGGCAAAACTACTGACTGAACTGAAAGAGTTGCGAGAGGATGGAGATTAATGAATAGATACAGCATGATTGTTCAGTGGTCTGATGAGGATCAGCTTTTCCTGGTAACGATCCCAGAGTTTTCTGATCTTGTCGTCATGCCTTGTACTCATGGCAAAACTCGTCAAGAGGCTATCCACAACGGTGAAGAAGTGATTGAAATGTACTTGGAAGCCTGGCGGACAGAAGGTGAAGTGATTCCCGAACCCAGAACAAGATCGATCGCTTGATAAGCTAAACGGCGCTTAACCTGCATGATCCAACAGCTATAACCCTTTTGGAGTCTATATCGGTGATCCGAAGTAAAAGCCGTTTAGCTTACTCGCGATCGGTCCTGGGGCATAACAACGCCTCTGCACACCGACTGCCGAGAGTTAATCGGTGATGATGCTAGGGTTATCTGCACAGTGAACAGCAATCACTGAACTGAAAACCCACATCTGATCACTAATACCCTAAAACCCCAACACCCAAGCCCTGCTATACAATGGTTTTTGACTTGTTTTTTGGAAGGGAACGCTAAACTATGTATTCGATCGATATTACCCTAAAACTCTCCCCCATCCCCATTTCCGTGCAGCGCAAGGAAGAAGCAGCAGCAGACGCTTTGTATCAAACAATTATTAACGCTATGCGATCGCCAAATCCGGAATTATTAGAATTAACCTGCGAAAAACAAACCGATAAAAAGGTGGCGGTTTTGAGCGATCAGATCAGTGCGGTGATTGTGTCACAAAAATCCGGGGCTGCCTCCACCGGTAGAGCGCCGGGGTTTGTCGCTTTAGCCACAGAATAGTTCTTTAATCAGTTATCAGTGAGCAGTAATCAGTAATCAGTGACAAGAAAATGCCAACCACCTACATAATACTTTGCACTGAAAACTCAAAACTCAAAACTGATAACTGATAAGCTGTTCATAATTTAAATTGCTTGTTGAGACGAGGCAAGAGGCACTCTTGCAAGAGGCAACAGTAAAGGGATTGGAGGAGATTCGGCTGATCATTAAGAATAAGCGGTTTAAATAGGGTTTGCGGCAAAAAGTACGGGCGAAGCATTCGGATAGAAAATCTACGGTTTCATCGATAGGTTATTGCCCGAATGCTTCGCCCCTACAGGACTCGGGCCGATGAAGACGCAAGGTTTGGAAGCACGATTCTCTCAAAATCTTGTACCTGTGGGAGCAAGAAAAGCCACAAAAACCCTATCTTGCCTACATTTCACATTTATTCAGCAAGCCCTAAATAAGTCTTAGCTTAACTGATAACTGATAACTGATAACTGATAACTGATAACTGAAAAGGCTGATAATTCATGACTATAAAAGTAACAGACCTCTGCTTTAGCTGGCCGAATGGGAAATCAGTATTAAATGGCTGCTCTTTGCAAGTTCCCAGAGGAGAATTTTGGATGTTGTTGGGGACAAATGGCAGCGGTAAATCAACCCTGCTGCGGCTCTTAGCGGGATTATTAAAACCTAGTCGCGGGGAAATAGAGATACCTAACCCCCTCGGTTTTGTTTTTCAAAATCCCGACCATCAGTTAGTTATGCCAACAGTGGGGGCAGATGTGGCCTTTGGGTTGGTATCCGAGGGTTTATCCACGCCGGCAATTCGGGCGCGGGTGCGGGAATCCCTAGGGGCGGTGAATTTATTAGAAATGGAAAAACGACCGATCTATGCTCTCAGTGGCGGACAAAAGCAAAGAATCGCCATTGCGGGGGCTTTAGCTCGTCATTGCGAGGTTTTACTCTTTGATGAACCCACCGCCCTTTTGGATGGGGATACCCAGTTAGAATTAGTCTCTCAAGTGCAGAAATTGGTCAAAAACCGGGGGATTACGGCCCTTTGGGTGACGCACCGCCTTGATGAATTGGATTACAGCGATGGAGCATTTTTGTTAGAGGGTGGCAAGGTAACGGATCAGGGAAATGCCCTAGAATTAAAAGCGAGATTATTGGCAAGTGCGGCGGGAGAATCCTAAATTTTTGTTAATATCATTAGGATGCTGTTTTTTAGAACTGCCCTTAATGCTACACCAATTACTCTCAAAGCCATGGTTAATTCCTCTGATCGTTCCCTTCTGCTGGTTGACGGCTACAACGTCATCGGTGCTTGGCCGTCCCTGAAAAAAATTAGCGATCGCCACGGTCTCGAACCGGCGCGAGACAAGTTAATTGAAACCCTAATCGGTTACACCCACCATCAGGGTTATCAAACCCAAATCGTCTTCGATTCCTACCTTCAAGACACCCCCGGCAGCCAAGAACGCTACACTAACCATTTATCGGTTTATTTTACCGCTCACGCTCAAACCGCCGACACCTATATCGAGAAAACCTGTGCCGATTTTTGGCACGATCGCGCCCCAGCTATCGGACGGATTATCGTCGCTACTTCTGATAATGCCCAAAAAATGACCGTTATGGGTTATGGGGCCCAGTGGATTTCCGCTCAACGTCTCGAAATCGAGGTGGATTTAACCGGTCGTCGTCTGAGAAAATCCCAGAGTTCTTCTCAAAGTCCCAAAGGGCGTTTTTTATTCCATTCTCTCGATGCTCAGGTGCAACAGAAATTAGAGAAAATGCGCCACGGAATTAGTTATCAAAAACCTTGACAAATTACCCCAAATATGTATCGACAAAATCCCCATTAGAGGCACAGGTAACTGTGTCTCTAAGCTTTTCAAGGTCAGTTGCGGTCTGGGGGATTTTGTCAAAAGCTGGCCCATCTAAACCACTGGTTTCACCGCTGCAATTCTGCCAAACCTAAATAATAAATTCCCGTGGGTGTCACTTGGAAGCGACAGGGTAAAACTTTGACTCCTTTAGCCACTGCTTGACGCAATAACTGCCCGTATTTAGTATCTTTACTATCCCCCGGAGCAAATCGGTCACAATCACCCCGATTAATAAAGTAGAGCATAATCGCTTCCGCTGCCGGCAATAAAGCCATTAATTCCTGTAAATGCTTCTGTCCCCGCGTGGTGACAGTATCGGGAAAAAGTGCCGTTTCTCCCTGATTCCAAGTGGTATTTTTGACCTCAATATAGGTGAGGGAATTATCCCCATGGGTCAAAAGAAAATCAATTCTACTGCCGTTATTTTGACCGTAGGCCACTTCCGATCGCACTTCGGTTTCATTTTTGACCAAATCGGGAAAAACTCCTTGCAACAGGGCATTTTTCACCACCTGATTAGGAAGATTGGTATTAACTCCCACCCAAGTCTCCCCCAGTTGAATCATCTCCCAGGTGTAAGCTAATTTTCGCTTCGGGTTATCACTGCGAGAAAGATAAACCGGTTGACCCTCTACGCATACATCTGTCATCGGTCCGGTATTAGCGCAATGGGCCGTAATTAATTCTCCGTTGTCCAGTTGTATGTCGGCAAAAAAGCGTTTGTAACGTTTAATTAAAATACCCTTGACAAGAGAAGGGTATGTGTGAACTAACAAAGAAGTCATCAAATTTCTGCCGAGGAATACAAAGTAAAGAATAGCCTTTTTTTGGGAGCTTAACCTGAAGACAGGAGACCTTTCAGTTATCAGTGAACAGTGATCAGTAAACAGTAATCATAGTATTTTCCTTTATTCGTAGCAGGCATTTTACTCTCTTGGGTTTGGTGGGTAAAATGTATTCTAAAATACAGTTCTGCTGGCGAGCAAATGGAACGAACCACAAAGACACAAAGGACACAAAGATTGATCGGTCTTATATAAGTTAAACTTATCACACAAAGAATAAGAGAGCCGGCATTTTACTCCCCTCTCCCTTTGGTTGTGGGGGTAAGGGAAATTAACCATCTCTGCGATTACTTTTGAAAAATGGCATCAGTGACAAGAAAACGGCAATTTTCTACTTAAGACTGTCCACTAAAAACTCACATCTGATCACTGATAACTGATAACTGATCACTGATAACTGATAACCGCTCAGGTACAATAAAACCTTGAGGCTTAATAGACATTGAGATTATGGGTAACACTTTCGGACGACTATTTCGGGTTTCCACTTTTGGAGAATCTCACGGGGGTGGGGTAGGAGTGGTTATCGATGGTTGTCCTCCGCGCTTAGAAATTTCCGAAGAGGAGATTCAAATCGATTTAGACCGTCGCAAACCGGGACAAAGCAGAATCGTGACCCCGCGCCGGGAAAATGACATTTGTGAGATAATTTCGGGCGTTTTTGAAGGCAAAACCCTCGGTACACCGATCGCTATTTTAGTGCGGAATCAGGATGCTCGCTCGCAAGACTACAACGAAATGGCCGAGAAATTCCGACCTTCCCACGCGGATGCTACCTACGAGGCAAAATACGGCATTCGCAACTGGAAAGGAGGAGGCAGATCCTCGGCCCGGGAAACCATCGGCCGGGTGGCCGCAGGAGCGATCGCCAAAAAAATCCTTAAATCTGTCTATAATGTCGAGATTATCGGCTATGTGAAGCGAATTAAAGATATTGAGGCAATCATCGACCCCAACACCGTCACCCTCGACGAGGTGGAAAGTAATATAGTGCGTTGTCCCAACGGGGAAACGGCCACCAAAATGATCGCCCTGATCGACCAAATTCGCCTGAATAAAGACTCGATCGGCGGTGTGGTGGAATGTGTAGCCAGAAATGTGCCGAAAGGTCTAGGAGAACCCGTTTTTGATAAGCTAGAAGCCGATTTAGCTAAAGGGATGATGTCCTTACCCGCGAGTAAGGGATTTGAAATCGGATCGGGATTCGCGGGAACCTTCTTAACCGGCAGCGAACACAATGACGAGTATTTTATCGATGATAACGGGGAAATTCGCACCACTAGCAATCGTTCGGGGGGTATCCAAGGGGGAATCAGTAACGGTGAAAATATTATTATCCGCACCGCTTTTAAACCCACCGCAACTATCGGTAAAGAACAAAAAACCGTGACGCGCAGCGGGGAAGAAACCACCCTGGCAGCCAAAGGAAGACACGATCCTTGCGTTTTACCCCGGGCCGTCCCAATGGTAGAAGCGATGATGGCTTTGGTATTATGCGATCATCTGCTCCGTTTTCAGGGACAATGTACGATTAGCGATCGCTTTTTCTAAACCTTTACCCGCGATGAAATTTTTATTCCTTCATTCCAATTTTCCCGCCCAATTTCGCCATTTAATCACGTTTTTGGCTCAAGAACCCGGAAATCAAGTGATTTTCGGCACTACCAGGCAAGAGGGAGAGATAGCGGGGGTAAAAAAATTTATTTACAAGGAAAGTCGCGCTGTTTCTCCCCAAACCCATCATTATGTCCGTCCCCTCGAAAGTGCGGTTTTGCAAGGTCAAGCGGTTTATGGTGTTTGCCAACAACTGAAAAATCAAGGTTTTTATCCCGATATTGTCTATGCACATTCTGGCTGGGGGCCGGGCCTATTTATCAAGGATATTTTCCCGAAAACTAAGTTTTTAGCCTATTTTGAATGGTTTTATCATGCCCATGGTTCCGATGCTGATTTTGATCCGGCGGATCCCCTTAATGCTGATGCCGAAGCCCGGATTAGAATTAAAAATGCGCCAATCCTGATCGATCTGGTCAGTTGCGATCGAGGTTTATCGCCGACTATCTGGCAAAAACAACAATTTCCCCCAGAATTTCACTCTAAACTCACGGTTTTACACGATGGCATCGATACGGACTATTTCTGTCCCCGTCCCGATGTGCAGTTAGTGATTCCAGAGATAGGTTTAGATTTATCCGGTGTTAAGGAGATTGTCACCTATGCAACCCGGGGAATGGAACCCTATCGCGGTTTTCCCCAATTTATGACGGCTGTTTCCCTAATTTTAGCCCGTCGGCCTAACTGTCATGTGGTGATTGTCGGTGAGGATCGGGTTGCTTATGGGAAAACTCTACCGGACGGCAAAACCTATAAACAATTGATGTTAGAAAGCCTTTCTTTGGATTTATCCCGGGTGCATTTTACCGGTTCTCTGCCCTACGGTCAATATAAACAGGTTTTACAGGCATCGGCAGCCCATATCTATCTTACTCGTCCTTTTGTGCTTTCTTGGTCAATGTTAGAGGCCATGGCCATGGGTTGCGTGGTGATTGGTTCCGATACTCCCCCCGTGCGAGAATTAATTACTGATGGGGAAAATGGTTTATTAGTGGATTTCTTTTCTCCCCAACAAATAGCTGATCGCGTCGATGAAGTGTTAGATTATCCCCAGCGTTGGCAAAATCTGCGTTTAAATGCTAGGGAAACTATCAAGCAACGCTACGACCTCAAGCAATGTTTACAGTATCATCTAGATTGGTTATTGAGTTGATGAAATGAGAGCATTTTCCCAAAAATACTGTCTTTTAAAGGATTCATATCGCTATTAAATTCTTTCTCTTACAATCCTAATTCCTTCCCAAGCAGGAATATTCTACTAAATCCAGTTATTAAAGACTGATTATATATTGCTCCTTTTGCTCATTGCCTATTGCCTCTCCTAATATGTAGCCTATACTTAACGGATTTAGTATTATATGGTTATGTTGATTCAATAATTTTTATCCCTGCTCTAAATTCCCGCAGTGCTTGAGCATGATTTTCTGTATTAATACAACGCATCAATAAACCTACATCTAAATTCGGTAAAAGTTGCGATTTACTAACAGCCTCATATCCCTCATTTCCTAAACTATAAAACAATAACTCATCATTCATCCAAAACCAAACTTCAGGGATTTGTAACCGTTTGTATGCTTCCAGTTTATTAATTCCTCCACTACTAACAACCACCTCAATCACTAAATCAGGATGTTTTCTATTGGCTCCCAACTCATAGGATTTATCACCTTCTCTTTTAACCTTTTCAAATTCATTTTCTAAGGTGACAGAACCAGTAGGAGTAAAATCTAATCCCAAAAATTCTAAATAAATTTCTAGTAAAGCACCAATACGTTCTTTGATGGTTTCGTGTTTTTTCCCTGGCATTTTTCTAATCTCCAAAACTCCATCTAAAAAAGATAACCTTAACCCTGGGCGATCAATTAGCTGTTCAACAGCTTTAAATTCTCTCCAGGTTAAGTCACTAATTAAAATTGGTTCTGCTTCTCGTTCAATGAGTGTAGTTATCATAATTTAAACCCAAATTTAGAGCGTGAATTTTGTTGACTATGATATGATATAAAAACAGAGTATCATAAAAAACGTCATGCAAGCATACAAACTCAAAGGAAAAATTGATCAATCTGGTAACTTGCTGATTACCGAACCATTGAATTTACCCCCCGGAAATGTGGAAATTGTAGTCTGGGCAGCCACAGATACCCTTGATCATACCACAACCCCAACCACTGAACCAGCACCAGAAGCACCAAAAAGAAAATCTAGGATCAAAGCATTTCAGGGTTTATTTGAAAATGCCCCTGCCATTCCGGCAGACTTTGATCCAGATCAAGCTAAATATGAATATTTAAAGGATAAATATAACCTGTGAAAATCCTGATAGATACTAATATCATTATTGATAATGCCTTAGAAAGAGAACCTTTTTGGAATGCAAGTGAACAAGTTTTATCACTAATTGAAAAAGGCACAATTGCAGGTTATATTTCCGCCTCAACTTTTAGTGATTTGTATTATATTATCCGTAAGGCAAGAGGTCGAGATTGGACGCTTACTTATTTAAAGCAGTTAATTACTTTTTGTCAAATTGCTACAGTAAATCAGGCTGCAATTATAATGGCTTTCACAACAAATTTTCAGGATTTTGAAGATTCTATTCAATACTCTACTGCGGTAGTTAATCAATTAGATGCAATTATTGCCCGTAATCCTCAAGATTTCCCCATTATCACACCAAGAATTATCACTCCTGAACAATTAATTGTGGAATTAACCAACTCTCATTAGCTGGTGGTTTTATAGCGTTTCCCAATCTCATGAGGTACACCAAAATCTTAACTCCTGAATCCTGAATCCTGAATCCTGAATCCTCAAAACCTAAGACTTTGTACCTCACAACTATGGGAATTGCTATAATAATGTATCAAGAGCATAAAAAATGTGTAAACTTAAAGAGTTCACCTATTACCAAAATCCTATGACTCGCTGGTTTAATATTGCCGGCCCTTGTAAAGACGATATCCACTATATGCTCTCTCCCACAGTCAGATTACCAGATTTAGAGGAGTTAATTCAACAACGTAGTTACTTTGTCCTTCACGCACCACGACAAACAGGGAAAACCACAGCAATGTTAGCTCTAGCAAAACAACTTACGGTTCTTCGGTTTGTGTTATGCAACGTACAGGGTTATAAGGAATGAAACTCTTATAGAGAAAGACATTTGGCGATTTTTGTTAATTGTTTTCGATCTAGAGCGAACTAATCAATTAAATATGCCGCAGTCATGGTGTCAGCGGAAGTAGGAAGTGCATTTAATCATGATCCCAGCGCCGCAGAATTAGCGATTTTAGGGGCATGGTATAATACAATTCAAGATAGGTTACCTACCGAATTACAACCAGCTGCTAAACAATGGCAACAGGAAGAAACAGGAAGCAGAATAAAGGCTTTTTTAAGAGGTTGGGCAAAAGCGATAAATCGTCCCATAGTATTATTTATAGATGAAATTGATTCTTTACAAGACCAAACGTTAATATCAGTTTTACGACAGTTAAGAGATGGTTTTCCTAATCGTCCAGAAAATTTCCCGACCTCAGTAGGATTAATTGGTTTACGAGATGTGAGAGATTATAAAGTAGCATCGGGAGGTAGTGATAGATTAAATACATCCAGTCCTTTTAATATCAAAGTTGCTTCTCTGACTATGAGAAATTTTAATCTCGAAGAAGTAGGAGAATTATATCAACAACATACAGCAGCAACTGGACAAATTTTCACACCAGAAGCAATAGAAACAGCGTTTGATTTAACTCAAGGACAACCCTGGTTAGTCAATGCTTTAGCTAAAGAAATTGTAGAAAAAATGGTAAAAGATAGAAATATTGCTATTACCAAAAAACACATTTTAACAGCCAAAGAAATATTAATTGCTCGTCAAGATACTCATTTAGATAGTTTAGCGGAAAAACTCAGGGAAAAACGAGTTAGAAACATTATTGAACCAATTTTAGCAGGGCAAACCTTACCCGATACCCTAGCAGATGATAGGCAATATTTAATAGATTTAGGATTATTAAGACGTGATCCAATGGGGGGATTAGTTATTTCTAACCCCATATATCGTGAAGTAATTCCCCGCGTTTTAGTACAAGGAACTCAGGATAGTTTACCTTTAATTAGTCCTAGTTGGTTGACGGCAAAAGGTGAATTAAATATAGATGCTTTATTAACAGCATTTCTCAAATTTTGGCGACAACAGGTCGAACCATTATTAAGTAGTGCTGCTTATCATGAAATTGCTCCACATATAGTATTAATGGCTTTTTTACATCGTGTGGTTAATGGTGGGGGAGTTTTAGAAAGGGAATATGCAATTGGTAGCGATAGAATGGATTTATGTCTGAGTTATAAAGATGTAATTTTAGGGATTGAATTAAAAGTATGGCGGGATAA
>NZ_SFBZ01000342.1:0-21109 GCF_007095495.1 Microcystis sp. M_QC_C_20170808_M9Col
TTAGGGGTCTCAAGCTCCCCCTAACGGCCACCGAGAAAACCTTCACCAGCTAAGTATTTTTACTCAAGTCTCTGGAGGGGGACAGCTTATGTGACAGTTGAGGGTGCGGAATGTGGGGTCGAGACGGAGCAAAAAGTAAGCGTGGAGGGATTCCGGGGTGTGTGGATATTCTCCTCTCCCATCCCCCATCTTCCCACACCCCACACCCTTCTCCCTTCTCCCCCAATACTATCGGGACGGGGAAGAATTGATCGGGGGTAAAGAAGGAGAAATTTCGCCACCTCGATCGAATATTTCCAGATTCCATTGACCGAAACGATTACTTTCAAAAGCAATAAAACGACCGTTACCACTAATCGTCGGACGACGCACTTCTCCTAAAATATTTTCGGTGATATTTTTTGCTTGCAGAGTTTGTCGATCATAAATATATATATCGGGTTTACCGGACTGTTCCGACACATAAACAATATAGCGACCATCGGCACTAATATCCGGTTGATCTTGATAGGTTTTTGCTTGATTTAACCCCGGCAGGGGAACTAAACGATTAGCCACTCGATCGAATAAATAAATCGTTCGTTGTCCCATGCGATCGGAGGCAAAGACCAGATAACGACCATCGTAGTTAAAACGGGGATTATCTTCAGAGGAAGGGGTATTTAAAGTATTTCCTAAAAGCTGTTGGGGAGGGGTGACAAAACCCGCATCACTACATCCCCCCAGACTGATGATATTAACCGCAAGAAAAAGTCCCAGAAGTTTAGGAAACCTGATCATCAGTCGGCGCTGGGGAAGGAAGGATACAACAATTAATATCATCAAGACAAACTTTACCCCAATGCAATGCCCAACGCACCAATTCCACCCGATTATCGGTTTTTGTTTTTGTCAAGATATTACTAATATGATTATCAACGGTACGCTTACTAATCTCTAGCTTTTCCGAGATTTCTTGATTAGTTAAACCATTAGCCACTAAATCGAGTATTTCTAGCTCTCGATCGGATAATGAAGCGGCTGTTTGAAACTTCGCAGCAGACATGAGTATAATTCCTCTCGTATATTTACTTATCATTCTAGAAGAATTTTTTCTCCTAGGAATCGATTAATATTCTGAAGATTATCTCTAAGCAACCAGAAATAGCTAAAATAGCTGGCTAAGACCCCCTCATCCTCAATCCCGTTTAAAAGGTATAGGAAAGTGGGGTGTAGGAAATGGGGAGATGGGGAAGTGGGGAAGTGGGGGAATTTCAACTAAAACCCTAACACCTCAACACCCCAACACCCCCCCGCAATGCGCACGCAGTGACCACCCTATCTCCTGACCACCGACTCCTGCCTCCTGTCTCCTGAATTCTGACGGCTGGTACTATATAATGAAAAACGCTCCTTAGTTAGATATTGAGAAAAACATGGAAGTTATCCCCGCTATTGATATTCTCGATGGCAAATGTGTGCGACTTTATCAGGGAGATTACCAACAATCGCAGGTTTTTAACGATAATCCCGCAATAGTGGCGCGAGAATGGGTCAATCAGGGGGCAACCAGATTACATTTAGTTGATTTGGATGGAGCCAAAGAGGGTAAATCGGTTAATTTGTCAACTATTGAAACAATTCTTAATGATATTGCCATTCCCGTACAGGTGGGGGGTGGACTGCGAGATCTAGAAACGGTGAGTAATCTCCTAAAAATCGGGGTAGAAAAGGCGATTTTAGGGACAGTAGCCGTAGAAAAGCCAGAATTAGTCAGCGAACTTTGTCAAAGCTTTCCGGGGCAAATAATTGTCGGTATTGATGCCCGCGATGGTAAAGTGGCCACCCGGGGTTGGTTAGAAACTTCCGAGGTAGAGGCGATCGCTCTTGGTCAAGATATGGCAAAAAGAGGAGCCAGTACGATTATCTACACTGATATTCATCGAGATGGCACGCTTTCTGGCCCTAATATCGCCGCTTTGCGAGAATTAGCCGAATCTGTCGAGATTCCCGTGATCGCCTCTGGGGGCATTAGTTCCCTGACGGACCTACTGAGTTTATTGTCTTTGGAACCTTTAGGAGTAACGGGAGTAATCGTGGGCCGCGCTCTTTATACCGGTGCAGTTAACCTCTCGGAAGCGATTAGCGCTATCGGATCGGGCCGTTGGCAGGATCTACCCCCGAATTTTTTCGCTTAACGGACTTGTTTGAGAGTATCCACCTGTTTATTGAACATATCGGTAAATAGTCCCAAAACAGTGCGATTTTCATTGACTTTGATGTTAACGCTCACGGACATCCCCGATTGCAGCGGCAGAGTCGATTGATCTTTCAAAACTAACTCTTGACTGTTCAAGCGTACCCGGACAGGGAACCGATAAAAACGGTGATTTTCATCGGGAGGTAAAGCATCAGAACCGATCGAGATTACTTCTCCCTTAATATCGCCGTATTCACTGTAAGAAAAGGAATCAATGCGAATATCGGCTTTTTGTCCCACGCGCACAAAACCGATGTCTTGGTTAATCACGTCCACCTCTGCCACTAAACAACCTTTAGCGGCATCTTTGACCTGGGTGGGACAGCCATCGGGAACAAGTTTTAATAATGCCTCCGCTTGACTTGGTTGGGGAACAAACCCGGGCCGGGCCTTGAGATCAAAGACCACACCATCGATGGGGGCGGTAATTTTTTGATATTTAATGGTCTGTTGTGCTTGACTAATTTGACTGTCTAGTTCGGCAATGCGCTTGTTGTTATCAATGATAATGCGACTGATCTGACTATCGATTTCAGCGATCCGTTTGTAATTGTCCGCCATTTTATCGCGCACATCTTTTTCCGTGATTACCGTGGTATTAATCAGCTTTTCTTGCGCTTGGGAGATCAACAGGAAATAACGCTTTTCTTCCTGTTCCAGGCGGGAAATTTCGGCGATGCGGGTTTGTACTTCTTTCTCTTGTTTTTCTCGATCGATTTTGCCGTTAGCCTCTTGCTGCTGCAGTTCATTTTGACGGTCAGTGACTGACTGTTTTTGTTTATTAATCTGATAACGGGCGATCGCTCCTTCATCCCCCAAGGGTTCAATATCCTTGAGAATATTACGCTCGATATCCAAGCTTTCTTGGCCCTGTTTCATCGAATTGGCATTACGAGTCTTAATTTCTTCTAAGACTAAGCGATCTTTGATTAATTGCGAGCGGGCATCGGCCAACTGTACCCGAGTTTGGGCCAATTGTTTTTCTAGTTGTTCCATTTCCAATCTAGCGGCCGCTTGTCGAGAATTGGCCTCCCGTCGAGCAGCCCCTAAACGAGCTAATTCATCCCCTTGTAAAGCAGAGCTAGAAGCACCTTCACTGACCTGTGCTTGATAAAGTTGATTTTCTGTCACCAAAGCGGCACGATTACGGGCTAAATCGGCGATTTCACTCGGTAATTTTAATTGAGCGATCGAACTTTCCACTGCTGCCGGTGTCAGATCCTGCGCCATCAACAGACGATAGAATTGATTTTCCTTCTCAGCACTGGTGCGAATTTTTCTCAAGGATTCTAACTGCACTTGCGAGGCACTGGAATCCATTAAAACCAGTACATCACCTTTGTTAACTCGATCGCCGTCTTTAACTTTCACGAACTGTACTACCCCATTCACCGGTGCTTGTACTTCTTGGACTTTGCCCTGGGGTTTAAGTTGTCCTTGGGCGCCCACCACCTGCTCGATTTTGGCGAGCGCTGACCAAATTAAAGCGGCAGTGGTGACACTCATTAATGTCCAGATAATCGTCCGTGACCAAATGGGCGATTGTTTCAGAATCACCGATTGTTCCGGTGGGCTGAAAGTGGGTAAAGAAGGGGTAATACTTTTATTTTTCGTGGTAGTGGCCACGTTTTTACTTGCTTGGGTCAGTTCATCGCTTTTACCATTGCCCTTGCCGTTTTGACCGTTATTAGAATTGCTGTTCATGGGGATTCTCCTATATTTAGGGTTTGCTGAAAAAGTTTTTCGTGGGGGTAGGGTGTAGGGTGTAGGGTGTGGGGAGTGGGGAGTGGGGTGATGGGGTGTAGGGTGTAGGGAGTGGGGTGTGGGGTGTGGGGTGTGGGGTGTGGGGTGATGGGGTGTAGGGTGTAGGGTGTGGGGAGTGGGGTGTGGGGTGTGGGGAGAATAAATAAAACTAATCTTCTGACTCCTGACTCCTGTCTCCTGACTCCTGTCTCCTGTCTCCTGACTCCTGTCTCCTGACTCCTGTCTCCTGTCTCCTGACTCCTGTCTCCTGTCTCCTGTCTCCTGATTACTGTCTCCTGTCTCCTGATTACTGTCTCCTGACTAACTAGATTTGCGAATCCTGTTGTTTATAGAGAGTATAGTAAAGGCCTTTTTTGGCCATTAATTCCTCGTGGGTGCCTTCCTCCGCTATTGTGCCTTTATCCATCATGACAATAATATCGGCGGATTTGATCGAAGCTAAACGATGGGTAATAAAGAAGACCGTGTGATCCTTGAAAACTTCCTTGAGATTCAGAAACACTTGCCGTTCGGTGTTATAGTCGAGGGCGCTGGTGGCCTCATCAAGAATGAGAATTTGCGGTCTTTGCAGGACGGAACGAGCGATCGCAACCCGTTGTCGTTGTCCCCCCGATAGGGATGCCCCCCGTTCACCGACGCGGGTATTATAGCCATTGGGCAGGGTCATAATAAATTCGTGGGCCGCCGCCGTTTTCGCTGCCGAGACAATTTCCTCCACAGTCGCATCGGGGTTAGTCAGGGCGATATTTTCCTGTACCGTACCGTCAAATAATAGGGTTTCTTGGGGAACCATGCCGATTTGACGACGGAGGGAATAGAGTTCCACTTTGTTGATATCGTAGCCATCGATGAGAATCCGTCCCGATTCTGGTTCATAGAGACGGGCTAACAATTTAGTGACGGTACTTTTCCCGGCGCCACTTTCTCCCACCAAAGCGACAAAAGTACCGGCCGGGAATTCTAAATTGACGTTGTATAGTTGCAGCGGGCCGTGGGGATTGAAGCGGAAAGCGAGGTTTTCGTAGGTGACGGTGCCTTTAATTAAGGGCATGGGGATATTTTGGCGATCGAGTTCCGCTTCTTGGGGAGTATCGACGATATCGGCTAATCTTTCCAGGGATAAGCCAGTTTCTTGGAAGTTTTGCCAGAGTTGGGTCAAACGCAGAATCGGCGAGGTAACGTAGGAAGCGATAATCCGGAAGGCAATTAATTGACCAAGAGTGAGTTTTCCGTCTAAAACTAGGGCTGCTCCCACCCAAAGCACTAATAAACCCGATAATTGGTTAAAGAAGTGACTAAAGGAACCGGCCAAAGTTGAGGTCATTACCGTTTGAAAACCTTCGGCCACATAGCGCGCATAACGCTCTTGCCACTGCCAACGGGAACGCAATTCGATATTTTGTGCTTTCACCGTTTGAATTCCTGTCATTACCTCCACGAGATAGGATTGGGTTTCGGCGTTTCGTTCGGCTTTTGCTCGCAGTTGTCGCCGCACGATCGGTGCGAAAATAGCTGTGGAGAGAACTAAAATCGGCACGACTCCCAGGGCCCAGAAGGTTAGGATCGGGCTATAGATCAACATAACCACGATGTAGATAACCGAGAAAATGGCATCTAACACCACCGTTAAGGCTGTCCCCGTTAAAAATTGCCGAATATTCTCTAATTCGTTGATTCTTGTCGAAATTTCCCCCACTGGCCGCCGTTCAAAGTATTTCAGGGGTAAGCGCAGCAGGTGATCGATAATTTCTGAACCGAGGGTCATGTCGATGCGGTTAGTGGTATCGACAAAAAGGGATGTTCTCAAAAAGGTTAAAATTCCCTCGAAAACGGCAATTACTAACAGGAAAACCCCGAGGGTATTCAAGGTTTCCGGGCTATTCTGCACAATCACTTTATCGATGATCACCTGAATCATCAAGGGATTGGCCAGGGCAAATAACTGCACGAAGAAAGAAGCGATAAAAACTTCTATTAAGACTCGTTTATGTTTCTTGACAGAAGGCCAAAACCATGATAGACCAAAACGCTGTTGCTGGGTGTGTTTGGTGGGTTTGAGCAGAATTACTTCCCCTTTTTCGCCCCAAGATTCCAGAAATTCGCTGGTTTGGCGTTTAATTATCCCCCTTTGGGGAACAGCGATTGTGGTTTCCCGTTGATTAATTTCGTAGAGGATAACGATGCTGTCTTGCCAGCGAATTAGGGCAGGAGGGTTGATATTGGGCAAGGAAGAAGCATTTAGGGGTACTAATTGGCTATGGAGTCCCACTACCTCGGCTACAGCCCCACACAGGGGCAGGGAAAGGCTGCCGGTTCTTTGCAGTTGATCCCCTAGGATGCGTTGGATCACGTCCTTGCGAAAGGGGATATTAAAATATTTGCAGAGCATCTGAAAACAGGCACTCACCGCCTCTAGTTCCGTTTTTCCCCCGAAAAAAGCATAGGACTTGCGGTTTTTCTCGACCGTTTTTTCAAGGGCGATATCGCTGGTGATGTCGCTTATTTTTCCCTGGGGGATATCTAATACCTGGGTGGGTTTATTTCCCTTGATGACTTGGGTTTCTAGGATATCATCCGTTTCTGTTTCCGCAGCCGCTTCGGTTTCCACTGTCAAGAATTCATCTAACTGGTCGGAGGAAAGACCTAATAAGCGGGTGTTAGTCGGATTGTTCTGGGTGATAACTGTGCCGATAGGATAATTATCGGTATTTTCGCTGACTAACCAGAGATAATCATCGTTAATCTGGTTGTAGGACACACAAGCTTTGTTTAAAAGAGCCTGAGCAATTTCTTTCAGGTCCCCCCCACCCCAGGCCTGTTGATTAAGATAGGAGCCTAGGAGAGCATAAACTTCAGCGATCGAGGTTTCTTTAAAGAAATATTGCTTAAATTCGGGGTAATTATTGATTAAAGACCAAAAATCCTCTTGTTTTAAGGTTAAACAGATCGTGACTTCCGAAGAAGCGATAACCGTTTCACAGGGGGTAGCGCGCAGAAGACTCATCCACCCGAATAAATCCCCCGGCTGTAATTTAGCCAAAGTGACCGGCAGCGGATTGTTTACCCTAGCATCGTAACCCAAAAGTCTGGCCTCTCCCTCGTAGAGAAGGATGAGGTGGGAGGGTAAGCGATCGCACTTGAGGATCGCATTGCCCATCTCATAGCGAAGGGGTTGTAATTTCTGGCCGAGGGAACGTCTAACCTCGACGGGCAGGCGATCGAAGGGCTGTACGGTCTCCAGAAAGGCGGTAAAATCTAAGGTGGTATAACTCATTGGCTAGGCGAAAATTGACTAGGTTGGCAAATAATTAAGCGAAAAGACTGGGTTTACCCAGTGTTGCAAGGAAATGCTATATAATCGATACCTGCTCGCTATTGACTGGGTTTGATTCGGAGATAAATTTCACTGTTTGCATTTGAGCCGTTAACCATTGTTGGAATAAATCATTGCGTAAGCGTTGACGGGTGGGAGGATCCAGTTCACAGGATAAGTATTTTTCCAGCCGCACAATCACCACCCATTCTCCCACTTGCGTCGGTGGCCACAGTTGCCCCGGTTTACTTGCCTTGAGAATTTGCCCGATCTGGGGATGGGGGGTGCTCAGTTCCACAGGTCCGATTAGTCCTCCGGTTTCCGCTTCTGAGCCTTGGGAGTATTTTTTGGCTAGTTCAGCGAAGCTATTTTCTCGATCCTGTATCCGGAAAAATAGTTCCTGGGCAATGCCGATATTTTTTGTCCGAATCAGCGAATAAACCACCTTATCCAATTGATTTTTGACTTGCAAGAAGTAGGATTCTACTTTGTTATCCCAAGTCTCCTGTTTAAATTTTTCCAATTTAACGTCCCGAAGAATTAGATATTCTAGTTGTTCGGAATCCATCCCGTTTTGTCGTAACCAGGATTTCATTTGTTCATCGTTGGCAATTTGATTATTTTGATAGAAACGGGAATAGGCGGCGTTTCTTTCTTCGGGATTGCAGGTGATATTGGCGATCGCTTGCTCGATAATTACTTCCAGAATTAACTGGGGTAACATACCATATTTTGCCAAAAGAGGCAAGACCTGTGACTGGTTAATTTTTTGGTCGCCGATTTCAATAATTGAACTCATAATAAATACATTTTCCTCTCAGAAATGTTTAAAACTATCAACTCTAGGAGCTTCTAAATTTTATTGAGGTGATTATACGTCAAAACAGCAATTTTAAGGCACTCCCCCCTATTTTAATTTTAGTTTTCCCCGTGAAAGCCGAAAATTACAGAAATTAAAGGAATAAGTCGGTCATCCCGGCGGGGGTGGTAAGGGGAAGTGATCCAGGTCTGGCCGATAGGCCCGCCCAAAACCCTGCTCAGAAAGCCCTAATCACGCTTCTAATGTACCAGAATAGACCTCTTGCAGAAGTCAGGGAAGGGGGAAAGGGGAAATTTTAACCTTTAACCCTTAACCCTTAACCCGATAATATGCACCCCTTTTCCCTACATTTGCCGAAAATTTTTTGATTTATGCGGGAGATCTAATGATAGGATATAGGTCTAGCTGCCTTGGAGAGGTGGCAGAGTGGTCGATCGCGCTCGACTTGAAATCGAGTAACCAGCAATGGTTCGTGGGTTCAAATCCCACCCTCTCCGTACTCAACCAATCAAATTTGGACTCAGGTTGCCCGATTGTTCGTAGACAGGGGAAAATAAAATATACTAGGCTAAAAGGATAATATTGAGGCAGTAGCCCCCCGGCATGGTTTTTTGGAAAAGATTGTTTAATAGCTCGGAAGTCACTGCATCTCCTGACTATTCGGGAGACTTGGTAGAGGTTGCCCAGAATGACCTCGGACAGACGCGAGTGTTTTTTAGTACCGATCGAGAGCTAGATCTATATGAGTTAGAAGAACTTTGTGACTCGGTAGGTTGGGCCCGTCGTCCTTTACGCAAAGTTAAAAAGGCGATCGAATGTAGTTTTTTAGTGGTGTCGATGTGGGAAGTGCGAGGTAATCGCCGTCGTTTAGTGGGTTTTGCCCGTGCCACTTCCGATCACGCTTTTAATGCTACAGTCTGGGATGTGGTTGTTCATCCTCACTATCAAAGTAAAGGCTTTGGTAAAGCATTAATGAAATTTATGATCAGGAAGTTGCGGGGTGAGGACATCAGTAATATAACTCTTTTCGCCGATCCGCAGGTGGTGGATTTCTATCGTCGTCTCGGTTTTGTTCTCGATCCCGAAGGTATCAAAGGTATGTTTTGGTATCCCGATTAAGAATGCGGCTCTTAAGCTATACTAAAAAAGGAATCGACTTCGGGATGTAGCGCAGCTTGGTAGCGCGCCTGCTTTGGGAGCAGGATGCCGCAGGTTCAAATCCTGTCATCCCGACTTGAGAGAAAATTCTTAAAATCCTAACTTTGTCTCCTTTCCGGTTGACAAAAAAGGCTGCCTTCTTTATATTGCCAAACTTAGGTGATACTAAATCCGTTGAGTATAGGCTACTTAGGGTCTGCTGAAAAAGTTTTTCGGTGGTGGCAGGGTGTGGGGTGTGGGGTGTGGGGTGTGGGGTTTTACCCATTTTCAGGTGGTCAATTACCTAATTTTCAGGGAAAAAATCCCTAAATTTTCCCCCCAATCACTCCAATGGTAGGCCAAGGTTTTTAGATTTATTCCGCCAACCCTACTTATGAGGACAGGCACTCATGCAAAAGGCAAAAGGCAAAAGGGGCAATAGATAATCAGTCTTTAATAACCGGATTTAGTATGAGTTAGCCAGAAAATTAAGGAGTTTGGGGAGAGAAGCAGGAGATTCTTGGGGAATAATCGGGGTTTTTCTCGAGAAAAATTGCCCTTGCCTCCCCTTGTCTCCCACTGCTCCTTGTAATATCTCCACAGACGATTATTCTTCTTCTTCGTAATCCTCCTCGAAATCGTCCTCATCTCCTTCCTCATCCGGTTCTGACCAGCGATCGCTGATGGGTTGGCGACTAAAGCGACTGCTGCCGCGGGAGGAGAGGAAAGCCATCTCATCATCCTCTAAATCGACCACATCACCCTCAGCGTAGGCGCGAGCGGTTTGATCGTCAAGAATCATATCGCTATCCTCGCTACTATCGCCGAAACCGGGACGAGGGGGCAAGCCGAGGCCGCCGGGGGGAGCGTAATAGCTACGATTGTTGTAGTTATATTCCTCCTCTGGGGGGGTGTAATCGCTGATCCCCGCCGTGTTTTCGTGGGAATTGAAGCCAGTACCCGCCGGAATCAGACGACCGATAATCACGTTTTCCTTGAGACCCCGTAACCAGTCGGACTTGCCTTCGATCGCCGCTTCGGTGAGGACGCGGGTGGTTTCTTGGAAGGAGGCGGCACTGATAAAGCTATCGGTATTCAAGGAAGCTTTGGTGATCCCCAGTAGTACAGGCGTATATTTAGCTGCCGCCCCACCGGTGATCGACATGGCTTCGTTTACCGTCTCCACCTGTCGCAGTTCCAACAATTCCCCGGGTAACATACTGGTATCGCCGCCGTCATCGATCCGCACCTTAGAGGTCATCTGACGCACGATCACTTCAATATGTTTATCGGCAATATCGATACCTTGGGATTGGTAAACCGACTGTACCTGATCAACGAGGAACATCTGGGTTTTTTCCAAGGCTTTCAGGGCTGCCTCGTAACTGCCCAGGCTATCCACATAATAATTAAAGAACACCTCTAAAATCTCGTGGGGATTAGCCTGACCATCGGTTAACGCCTGACCCACATCAATACGCTGATTATCGCTCACCAGAGGGTTTTGACTGCCTAAAAGCGGATATTCACTGATCGTGCCGTCATCCTCGACCACCTTAATATCGACGATCTCAGAATCTTGGTACTCCACTTGACAAACTCCCGGTTTGCGTGCCAGGACACAGGCCTCTTTCGGCTTACGCGCTTCGAGCAGTTCTTCGATTCTCGGTAAACCTTGAATGATATCCCCGGTTTTCGAGCGCTCAAACACCAACAGCACCAAATTATCGCCCCGTTGGACCAGATCTCCCTCATCGATGTGCAGAATGGCCCCCGCCGATACTCGGTAGGGTCGTGCCTTACGCAGACGGATTTCATAACCAGTGGTGGTTTTGTCAACGGCCAGCACTTGACCGGAATTGGGGGCTAAAACTCCGGCAGCGATCTCAGCTTCGGCGATTACCAGATCCCCGGCTTTGACGGTGGGAGCAACAGCGAGCGGGAGAATAAACTCGTCACGGTCACTCACAATTAAAAGACGGCGCACCGCTTCGCTGCCCTTGCGAATCCCGCGAATTTCTCCAGCTTCCTTACACTGGATTTCGGTCCTGGCTACCACTGCCCCCGGTGGAATTTCATCGCCATCTTGGACGAGAACGCGAGTCTGAATATTACCCCCTAAAGGATCATTATCACTATCTCGACGCAGCACCAGAGATTCGAGAATAACTAACTGTAAACGCTGACAATCCGTGTCCTCAATCGGTTCTAACTCGATATCGGCCGTCAGATGGGAGACTGATTCTGGTTCTTCGCTGGAAATTTCGAGGACTAATTGGGTGCTGATCAGTTGACAACCCTCGACGGATTTAACTCTTTCACCGTCTTTAAAGAAGATGCGCTGCACCGATCGCAGTTCGATATGTCGTCCTCCTTCTTGGTTAGCGGAACCTTGGGTGGGAGAAGTGGATTGGTCTTGTACAGTGAACTCCTGTACCGGTCGCAGTAGTAAACCCAAACCCTCGTTAGTTTCCACCCATTCCGCTTGCCGTAACTCCTCGATCGTGACTTCGGGAGTTAACTGTGTCCCGGGGTAAATTAACTGTTCTTGGGCAATTCCAGAGGATTCCGGTTCGAGATCCATAAATAACAGCCCCGGTTTGACAATGATCTCCCGGAGGATGTCATTTTTCTGGATGACTTCCACCACACCGCTAGAGTTACAGAAGATGTCTTTAACCACTTCTTCCCCTGCTTCCACATACTGCCCATCTTCCACCTGTAAGAGGGAGATATCTTTATTGACTTCGTGGGTTTCTTCGGGAATCCAGAGGATCGTGCCGCCTTTGGTGATTTCATAACCCTGTTTGCGGCTGCCTTTGGAGACTTCGATATCGACGTATTTAATCATCCCGCCGGTGTGGGTTTGATAGCGATCGTCGATTAACTCGGCGACAATGGCATGATTCTGTACTTTTGTCCCCGGAGTGGTTTTCAGCAGGAAGCGTTGACCATCGACCGTATGAATAATAAATTGTTCTCGACCGGCACTACTTTCTACTTTTACTTCGGCCTGCTCCAAGGACACGGAAGCGGTGACGATATCGATTTCCCGGCTATTGGGGGCTAAACGCACCAAACCGCCGTTAGTGGATACCAGCTTAGTTTCCGCCAGAACATCCCCCACTTGTACTGTATCGCCGTTACTGACCACGGGTTCGGCCCCGGTTGGCAAGTTATACACTTCTCCGGAGAGAATCCATAGTAATCCCCCCCGTTGGGCGATGCGGGTGGTGTTGCCTTGGCGATCGGTTTTTTCCTCTGGGACTAATTGGGAGAATAGCACCTCGCCAGCTAAGTCACTGGTTACGTCTTTTGTGGCTTTTTCCGTGGATTTTTGGACTTTATCAGAGGTAATTTCCGCTAGTAACTGTTCCTCGCTTACTGTTGCCCCATCGGTGACGAATAGCAGCGAACCAGGAGTCAAAGAGTAGGTGACAGTTTCTTTAGTTTTATCCTTGGGTGTTAATTTAATTTCCCCCGGTGCCTCCACCTGATCCCGTTCATCCCCGTGGCGAGTTCGCACGTTACGGATACTTAACCCCGGCAGAAAACGCACGGTTCCCTCGAAGGGACTCCGCACTTGCCGGGCTACTTCTCCGGTAAATACGCCCCCGGTGTGGAAGGTACGCATGGTTAACTGAGTCCCCGGTTCCCCGATCGATTGGGCGGCAATAATCCCCACTGCTTCCCCCATATCCACCGGATGACCGTGGGCCAGACTCCAACCGTAACAGGTTTGGCAAACCGAGCGGGCCGCTTCACAGGTTAAGGGACTGCGGACTTTGATTTTATCGACGAGTCGCCCTAATTTTTCGGCGGTTTCGTCATCGATAATCTGGTTGCGGGTGGCGATCACTTCTCCATTGACCACCACATCTTCGGCCAAGGAACGACCTAATAAGCGATCGCTTAAGGGAATTAACACGCGATCGCCATCGGTCATGGCGGTTAATTCAACATAACGATTAGTGCCACAATCTGCCTCGCGGACGATGACATCTTGGGACACATCGACGAGACGACGGGTGAGATAACCGGAATCTGCCGTCCGTAGGGCTGTATCAACTAAACCTTTGCGCGCCCCGTAGGAGGAAATAACGTATTCGGTAACGGTCAATCCCTCCCGGAAGTTAGTCTTAATCGGCAGGTCGATAATTTCCCCCTGGGGATTAGCCATTAATCCCCGCATTCCCACTAACTGACGCACTTGGCTCATATTACCCCGCGCCCCGGAGAAAGCCATCATATAGACGGAGTTGAGGGGATCGGTGACTTGGAAGTTGCGAATTACTTCATCTTTAAGCGATTCAGATGTACTATTCCAAGTGTCAATTACTTTTTGGAAGCGTTCCACTTCGGTGATTTCCCCGCGCACATAACGCTGTTCGGTTTGCCGGATTTCCTGTTCGGCACTTTCGATCATCTGTCGTTTAGCCGGTGGTACGGTTAAATCATCCACACTAATGGAAACCCCCGCTTTGGTAGCGAAACGAAACCCGAGGTTTTTCAATTCATCGGCCATTTGTGAACAGCGCGCCGAACCGTAGTTTTGATAGGCCCAAGCGATCAGTTTTTTCAGTTTTCCTTTGTCAACAGTTTGGTTATAAAACATCTCGATCCGGGTAACAAGTAAACAGCTATTAGCTATCAGCCATCAGCATTCAGCTATCAGTTAGAAAAGGGAACAGGAAACAGGGAATAGAGAACGGGGAATAGGCAAATTTTTACTTTACTGTCCTTTTTTTGGCTTTTTCCTTGAAAATTCTCTCCTGTCTCCTGACTGGAAAGAGGGTGTAGGGTGTGGGGTGTAGGGAAAGAAACCTCTTTCATCTGTGGGGGTGAAAATTTTTTCATCGGGACTGACTCCTGACTTCTCACTGATAACTGATAACTGATAACTGATAACTGATAACTGAAATTACACTTCCGATTCTTCTTCTTCAAGGTCTTCCGTGGTTAAGGATTCGTAGGTGGGGCGAGAGGGGGCGCGACGACCGACATCGACCATCAGATCCACCTCCACATCGCGGGAAGTACCATCGGGGGCATTTTCCACCTTGTGAACGGCGATATCGAGGCCGAGGGATTGCAATTCTCGCATCAAAACCTTAAAGGATTCTGGCGTACCCGGGCGGGGAATCGGCTTGCCTTTTACGATCGCATTTAAAGCTTCATTCCGTCCTTGCATATCATCGGATTTTACCGTTAGCAATTCCTGCAAGGTATAGGCCGCCCCGTAGGCCTCTAGGGCCCAGACTTCCATTTCTCCGAAGCGCTGACCCCCCTGTTGAGCTTTACCGCCCAGGGGTTGCTGGGTAACCAAGGAGTAGGGACCGGTAGAGCGGGCGTGAATCTTATCATCAACCAGGTGAACCAGTTTTAACATATAGGCCATACCGACGGTAACGGGACGGTCAAAGGGTTCCCCGGTGCGACCATCATAGACGGTGACTTTGCCGGCGTGTTCTTCCTTGAACACCCAATCGCGATTGGGTTTTTTCGAGGCACTTTCTAGCAATCCGTGGACGGTTAAACGGCTGGCTTCTTCCCCGTACATTTCGTCAAAGGGAGTAATCTTAAAGCGTACGCCCAGATTTTCCCCGGCCCAACCCAGTAAACATTCAAACACCTGACCGACGTTCATGCGACTGGGAACCCCTAGGGGATTGAGAACGATATCGACGGCACGACCATCGGGGAGGTAGGGCATATCTTCTAGGGGCAGAATGCGAGAAATAATCCCTTTATTGCCGTGACGACCCGCCATTTTATCGCCCACTTGGATTTTGCGTTTTTGGGCAACATAGACCCGCACCACCATATTGGCCCCGGGGGGTAATTCATCCCCCTGTTCGCGGGTAAATACCCGCACATCGACTACCCGGCCTTTTTCGCCGTTGGGGACGCGTAGGGAGTTATCCCGTACATCCCTGGCTTTTTCGCCGAAAATTGCCCGCAGTAGTTTTTCTTCGGGGGGTTGGTCTGATTCGCCTTTCGGGGTGACTTTCCCCACAAGGATATCGCTGGCTTCTACCCAGGCACCGATGCGAATAATGCCGCGTTCATCGAGGTTTCGCAGGGCATCTTCACCGACGTTGGGAATTTCCCTGGTGATTTCCTCCGGTCCAAGTTTAGTTTGACGGGCTTCGATCTCGTATTTTTCGATGTGGATACTGGTATAGACATCTTGTGCCACCAGTCGTTCACTGATTAAAATCGCATCTTCGTAGTTATAGCCTTCCCAGGGCATATAGGCGACGAGGATATTCTGGCCGAGGGCGATTTCCCCTCCTTCGGTGGCGGAACCATCGGCGAGAATCTGCCCGGGTACAACTTGTTCCCCTTGATAGACTAAAGGACGCTGATTTAAGCAGGTATCTTGGTTAGAGCGTTGATATTTCTGAATTTCGTACTCGATCTCGCTCTTGCCGAAAATCTCTTTGTCTTCATCCGCCACTTTGATGCGAATCCGGTTAGCATCGACGTAGGAAACAACCCCATTGGTACGGGAAACGATCACCATGCCGGAGTCGCGAGCGGCCTGTGCTTCCAATCCGGTACCCACAAGGGGACGTTCGGGACGCAGCAGGGGAACCGCTTGTCGTTGCATATTAGAACCCATGAGGGCGCGGTTAGCGTCGTCGTGTTCGAGGAAGGGAATCAGGGAAGTTGCCACCGAGACAATTTGGACGGGGGAAACACAAACGTAGTCCACTTGTTCGGGGGAAGTGGTGGAGAATTCCTGCCGATAGCGCACTGGGATAGTTTCGCCGAGGATATAACCATTTTCATCGGTGGCCACGTCTCCGGGTGCCACCCGCAGATCGTCTTCTTCGTCGGCGGTTAGGTATTTAACGGGGAGATCATAGCGTACTCGGCCATTTTCCACCACATAACAGGGGGTTTCAATAAAACCGTAGTCGTTGACGCGAGCGTAGGTGGCCAGGGAGCCGATTAAACCGGCGTTGGGACCTTCTGGGGTTTCCACCGGACAAATGCGACCGTGGTGGGAGGGGTGGATGTCGCGCACGGCAAAACCGGCCCGTTCCCTGGTGAGACCGCCGGGTCCAAGGGCGGAAATACGGCGTTTATGGGTCAATTCCGCTAGGGGATTGGTTTGATCCATAAACTGGGAGAGTTGCGAGGAACCAAAGAATTCTTTAATCGCCGCTACTAGGGGTTTCGGGTTGACTAGGGAAGCGGGGGTGAGGTTTTGGGATTCGCTGACGGTCATCCGTTCCCGAATGATTCTTTCTAAGCGGTTTAAACCCACTCGCACTTGGTTTTGTAGCAGTTCACCCACGGAACGGACGCGACGGTTGCCGAGGTGGTCGATGTCGTCGGTGTTGCCGATGTCAAATTCGAGGTTAATTAGGTAGTCGATCGCCGCTAAGATGTCGGTGGTGGTCAGAACGCGCTGGTTATCGGGGACGTTGAGGCGTAGTTTTTTGTTGAGTTTATAACGACCAACGCGACCGAGATCGTAGCGTTTATTGTCAAAAAAGCGCGATTCGAGCAGTTGTTGTCCGCCGGTGACGGTGGGAGGTTCCCCGGGGCGTAGTTTGCGGTACAGGTCGAGGAGGGCCTCTTCTTCGCTGGGATTGCCTTCTTTGTCGAGGGTTTTTTGGTAGAATTCGGGATGGCGTAGGGAGTCAAAGATTTCGTTATCGCTCAATCCGATCGCTTTCAGGAGAACTTGGGCGGATAATTTGCGGGTTTTGTCGATTCTGACCCAGACTAAGCCGTTTTTGTCGGTTTCAAATTTTAACCAAGCTCCTCGGTTGGGAATCAGGGAAGCGGAGTAGGTACGGCGACCGTTTTTGTCGATTTCGGCTTTGTAGTAAACACCGGGGGAACGGACGATCTGATTGACGATGACTCGTTCGGCCCCGTTAATGATAAAGGTTCCCCGTTCGGTCATCAGGGGTAAATCGCCGATAAAGACTTCCTGTTCGATGTTTTCTCCCGTTTCTTTGTTGATTAGACGGGTGGGAACGTACATCTGAACGGAATAGGTGCTATCGCGTCGTTTGGCTTCATCGACGTTGTATTTCGGTTCTTTGAGTCTGTAGTCCTGGCCGAGGAAATGTAGTTCTAATTTACCTGTATAGTCGCTGATGGGGGAAAAGCTATTCAGTTCCTCGATTAGTCCTTCTTCCAAAAACCACCGAAAACTGGAGTGTTGGATTTCGATGAGGTCGGGTAAGAGGTTAAAGGTAAGATTGTTCATAGGGTTACAAGGGCTGATGACACGATAGCGACGGTCGGGAATTGCTCTCGGAGATCGGGGTTTTTAGGGGTTGGGTGTTGGGGTTTTAGGGTTTTAGGGTGTTGGGGTTTTAGGGTTTTAGTTGAATTCCCCCATTTCCCCATTTCCCCATTTCCCCGTCCCCTGCTCTGTGCTAATAAACTATGTTTTTTAACTGGGGAGTTGAAATAAGTTGCGGGCGTTCTGGGTGGTTTGTTCGGCTAGGGTTTCGACCGGATAGCCGCGCAGACGGGCGACGGTTTCGGCCACATGGAAGACGAAAGAGGGTTCACAAGGTTTACCGCGGTGGGGATTGGGTGAGAGAAAGGGGCAATCGGTTTCGATCAGTAGGCGATCGCTGGGGACAATTTGGGCGGCAGCTTGCACGGTTTTACTGTTTTTGAAGGTGACAATGCCGCTAAAGCTGATGTAAAAACCCAAATCTAAAAACCATTGAGTTTCTTCGGGGTTGCCAGTCCAGCAGTGCATCACGCCGCGAATTTTGCCCACTTGTTGCCGAAAGGCGCTGATTTCCTCCCGCATGACCGGGGCCGCATCTCGACAATGGATAATCACGGGTTTATCGAGACGATGGGCGATTTCTAATTGCGTCCAAAAGACCTGTTTTTGCTGCTCTTGATTATCCGCTTTATAGAAGTCTAAACCCATTTCCCCGATCGCCACGACGCGCCGATCAGATCGGGCTAGGGATTCGATCTGATCGGCACTATTATCTCGCCATTTTTGGGCATCTAGGGGATGTAAACCGACGGCGAAGGAAATTTCCTCAAATTGATCGGCAATGGCTTTAATCGCCGCAAATTCATCCGGTTCGACACAGGAGTGAACCAGATGAACGACTCCCACACTTCGCCAACGTTCGGAGATAGCGGGCAAGTCGGCTTGCAAAACGTCAAAGTTCAAATGAACGTGCGTATCTATTAATTGCATCGACCCCCGATCGCTTGTTGCGTCTGTCCTGATTACAGCTTACTTGTTTCTTAGGAAGCTTGGCTAACTTTTTGCAAAGCTTTGGCTAAACCGGCTTTTTTTCTAGCGCCGTTGTTCCGGTGCAAGACGTTGCGCTTGACGGCTTTATCGATTTTACTGTAAGCTTCCGATAGAGCTTGTTGGGCGCTTTCTAGTCCTTCCGGGCTGGGGTTGGCTCCGTAGGCCGAGACAGCGACAAGACATTTTTTGATCAGGGTTCTTACGGCTGACTTGTACGCTTTGTTGCGTAGTCGATTTCTTTCGGAGATTTGGACTCGTTTGAGTGCAGACTTTGTATTAGCCACAGTCGTTTCTCGTTCTCAATACTGGTATGGTTAATCGGGACACAGACAAACCATAATAACAGATTTGTGCTATTTGTTGCAAGAGTTTTCTGAACAAGATTGGGGCAACCCCAGAGATATTTTCAGGATTAGGTTCCCACAGATGGGGAAGTGTAGATGACAGTAAAACTGAGCCTCAAGGAGACTCAGTTTCTAGTTTTTTAAGGACGGGAAGTTAACGAATGTACTCTTTGAGGATACTATTACGGTTAGGGTGACGCAGTTTCCGCAGAGCCTTGGCTTCTATTTGACGAATGCGCTCGCGAGTGACGTTGAAGATTTGGCCGATTTCTTCGAGGGTTTTCATCCGGCCGTCATCCAAACCGTAGCGCAGACGCAGCACATCGCGTTCACGAGGACTAAGGGTATCGAGGACATTTTCTAAATCCTCGCGTAATAAATTTTTAGAAACTTCATCTTCTGGGGTTTCCCCATCTGCTTCGATAAAGTCTCCTAAACGGGAATCTTCTTCTTTCCCGATGGGAGTCTCTAGAGAAATAGGTAATTGGGCAGATTTGGCAATAAAACGCAGTTTTTCAATGGTCATCTCCATCTTGGTGGCGATTTCTTCCTCGGTGGGTTTGCGACGCATTTCCTGAGAAAGAATCTTGGTGGTTTTTTTGATCCGGGAGATGGTTTCGTAGAGGTGGACGGGAAGTCTAATGGTGCGGGATTGATCGGCGATCGCCCGGGTGATGGCTTGACGAATCCACCAAGTGGCATAGGTGGAGAATTTATAACCCTTTTCGTGGTCGAATTTTTCGGCGGCGCGGATCAAACCGAGGGAACCTTCTTGAATTAAATCTTGGAAGGAAAGACCGCGGTTCATGTATTTCTTGGCGATGGAAACCACTAAACGCAGGTTCGATTGTACCATTTTTTCCTTAGCGCGGCGACCATGGTACAAACGACGCTTAAAGGCCGATAAGTATTCCTTTGATTTCGCCAGCCATTCTTCCACCAGGGGAGCCATTAGCTCCGTCTTACCTAAATAACCCTTAATATCCGATAATTTCGGTTCTTTTTCCGATTTTTCGGCGATAATTTTTTCGATGCGCTCGAACAAGAACACCTGTTTTCCCCATTCAGCATCGGTATAGAGGCGAAAATCTTCGCGAATACGTTCTAATTTCAGTAGATCGGCGATTTTTCTCGCTAATTCGATCTCCTCCTCCGCTCTCAATAACCGAATCCTGCCGATCTCTTGCAGATAAATCCGAATCGAATCTTCCGTATAGGGTTTTTTTCTGGCCGCGTCGCGACGACGAGCGCTGGCAAGGCGGCGGGTTTTTTTGCCATCGTTGCTATCGCTGGTTTCTTCTAGCTCTAACTCGATATCCTCATCATCGAAGTCTTCGTCTAGGTCAATCAAATCTAAATCCAATTGCGGCTCGGTAAGGGTTAGTACATCGTGGGCCTGCGTCATGCCGTTTTCCTCTTGCTCCTTCTGTGCAAAACTAGAAGATCGAATCTCAATCTAGGTGATACTGAACGAATTTGTGTCTCCAATCCGAGACGGGGAAAGACTTTTCCGATTGTAGCTTTAATTACAACAAATGGGAGAAGATCTTTGCTTAAATTCTCTTGTGTCGATGCGATTTTAGCGACACGGAATGCTGTTTTAGCTCGGTCAACTCATAATCTGGCTCCTGCAAAAATTGGGTAAATGGCTGGAGGACTGAAATCTGATCGCCGGTTTGTCTGCGGTGTTGACCAGATAGCTAACAATCAAAGGAATTATTGGACGGGTTAACTGTTCCCAATGGCAAGGGGAACAGCATCCCTATTGGCCCTTGCTAATTCCTTTAGTCTTTAGCTATTGTATTTAATTTGATCGGATTATTACGGATAAATTTCATCCCTCATTGCTTTTACGGGAATCTGTTTTTGGTACATTTGCACCATGATTGATCAGAGCGCAAGCTCATAATATTAACTTAGCAACATTTTAGAAATTTGCGAGACAAATTTAAGATTTTCTCCAACAGCGACGTGGGGTGTGGGGTGTGGGGTGTGGGGTGTGGGGTGTGGGGTGTGGGGTGTGGGGTGTGGGGTGTGGGGAAGTGGGGTGGTGGGGTGTGGGGAGTGGGGTGTGGGGAAGTGGGGTGGTGGGGTAGTGGGGGAATTTCAACTAACCCACATTCCGCACCCTAAAGTGTCACATTGAAAATTTTATCTAAATCGTCAAAACGATTGCCGGCTCTGAATTACAGGCTAATTTGTTTGCCCAGCAGATGCACAATTAGCCCTA
>NZ_SFBZ01000343.1:0-21069 GCF_007095495.1 Microcystis sp. M_QC_C_20170808_M9Col
ATTAAAGATTAATTATTGTGACTAACTCTTTTGGTTAGAGAAAGATAAACTTGAGAATTTTCAGTCAAATTTATTGACTCAAAATCAGCTGTACTTAATTTAAATGAAACAGCCCTACCTTATCAAGGGGGGCAGGGGGGAGCCCCCCGTCTATCGGCACCCCCCTTATTAAGGGGGGATTAAGGGGGGATCGAACCTAAAATCCATTTTTAATTTAATTATAACCAGCTACTTAAATCCAGTTATTAAAAACTGATTATTTATTCCCCCTTTTGCATGAGTGCATGAGTAGAAAACGGGTTTCTCGGAGAAACCCGTTTTCTGTGCGTTACTCAGACTACTTAGAGCTTGCTGAATAAATGTGAAATGTAGGCAAGGTAAGGGTTTTGTGGCTTTTCTCGTGAAACAGGTGCAAGATTTTGAGAGAATCGTGCTTCAAAACCTTGGGTCTTCATCGGCCCGCGTCCTGTAGGGGCGAAGCATTCGGGCAATAACCTATCGGTGAAACCGGAGATTTTCTATCCGAATGCTTCGCCCCTACTTTTTGCCGCAAACCCTACATATCAGGAGAGGCAATAGGCAATAGGGGCAATAAATAATCAGCTTTTAATAACCGTATTTAGTATAAGGATAGGCGGTTAAAGTGCGTCTTAGCTTAGTTAAGGATATATCCGATTTAAAAGGGGCGAAATCGCCGATTATCCCTGTAAGTGTCGCGATTATTACCGCCGTACTCGCTCTTTACCCTCTCCCTAAAGGAATCCCACTTGGCACGACCAGAAACTGCCCGATGTTGCTCACCACTTTCTAGCCGTTTTGTCAACACCCTATAGAGTTAAATATCATACCAGACGGTAAATGATAACTATAAATAATCAATGGTCGTAAAGAAGAGACAGCTGCCATAGAATTAAGGCAATCTTTCTGAACTTTTTTAGAGATCATGAAAACCTCATCTATGTCTTTGGTGTTAGCGGGCATCAGTAGTTCACTTGTACTAACGGGGGGGGGTAAACCCTGTCCGCGCGGCAGTTCTGATCGGGAATCTCCCGCAAACGAATGATAATAATAGTACTACTTTAAGTGGTGTTAGTGTTATAAAAGCGCTCGCCTTTACCCTGCCCGCGGGTAACAATTACAGCCTCGACAACGCCATCCTGCGACTCGGTGGCTACGAAACCGGAGAGGCTCCCCTCGTCCAGATCCGCAATGATGTCGGGGGTAGCGATCCGGGCAGTACCGTCCTCGCCACTTTCACCAATCCTACCCCTCAAGGACTGGGAGTCTTTAACTACACCTTCACTCCCACTGGCCCCTTCACGTTTACCGCCGGTACTAAATACTGGTTATACGTTACCAGCACCAGTGGAAGTTTCTTCTGGAGAGCCTCTAATCCTAGCACAACCCCGACGGGCATCGCCACGTTATCGGGAAACCGGTTTGCTAATGGAGCGAGTTTCAATAACAGTACCACTTCTAACAGTTTCCAGATCAACGCAACCGAGATAACCGGTCCGGTGGCCCGCACTCCCGAACCTGGTGCGATCGCGGCGTTGTCCCTGTTCGGATTGGGTTTACTGGGGGTTAAAGGTCGTCGGAACGAGGGATAAGTTGCCGTAGGTTGATTCATGAATCAACTCTCATAGCTGTAGGTTAGGTTGAACAGAGTGAAACCCAACAACCGAGGATCTATGTCGGGTTTCGTTGCCTCAACCCGACCTACGAATTTACTATACAAACGGGGAAACTTTTAAGGATTAGGGATCGATCGCACCAGCAGAGTCAGAATACTGGTTAATACTGCTACTACCACGGGAATAATCAACGATTTTGCTCCCTTAAGGTCCGATACATCCTTAATTAAAGCGTTCTGTGTTCCCTCTACTTTTTCCAATCGCCTATCAATACTTTTGAGTTCGGTTTTCACCTCGGCCATATCTACTTTTAGATCGGTGAAATCTTTCTGTAAAGAGTCTAATTTTTCCGTGATATTTGTCAGGATAATTTCTAGGGAATTGGTGACGGGGGATTGACTCATCTGAATTTCCGGGAATATTCGATCGCCTAGTGGTATTGTAGGCTGTTTTTGTAGGTGATGCGCTCCTTACCAACGTTCTAAAATCAGTCCATCTACATAATTAAAATCAGTATCAAGTAGGTAGGCGTTAAAAGTTGTCAGACACCCCCCTTATCAAGGGGGGCAGGGGGGATCCCCCCGCCTATCGGCACCCCCCTTATCAAGGGGGGCAGGGGGGATCAAACCTAAAATCCATTTTTAATTTAATTATAACCAGCTACTTATCTGTCACCAATACCCAATTATTTTCTATACATTGAGCAGCAATCCATTTCACCGCTCATTGACATCTACCTGACGACATTCTGTTTTAATGGCTTGTTGTAGTTCTTGTGCCTCTGAATCGCTTAAAATGCCTGAAAAATTGGCTAGAGGATGACTGTTGCCTGTTGCCTGAACTCGATGTAAAAAATCTAATACGGTTTCTATTAGATCATCAGGTACTTGTTCGAGTTCTTGAATTAATTGTTGACGATGGTTCATAGACAGTCTGAACGAGTAATACAGTAAATGTAATGGCTACCTTGAATTCTCAATGACGTTCTCAAATTTTGGCGAACTTTTTCCCAGAAATAGATCTTAATTGACTCATCTGAATTTCGGAGATTATTCGATCGCCTAGTAATATTGTAGGCTGATAATCGTTGCCGTTGCCTCTGGATTGGTAATTCTGCCATCTTTCGGGAGTGATAGAATGCGAAGTATCCCCCGCAACAAGGAATTTAGCTTATGAGTCAATCGGGAGAAACCGTCACCTATTCCCTAGAAGCCATCCTGACGCGGATCGAGGGAAAGATCGATCGAATCGATGATCGCCTGACAAAACTAGAGGTAGGACAGGCAAAATTAATCGAGAAAGTCGAGGGAATGGATAAGCGGTTAGAAAGGCTAGAAAACGAACAATCGGGGCTAGTTAAGGATATATCCGATTTAAAAGGGGCGAAATCGCTGATTATCCCCGTAACCGTCGCGATTATTACCGCCATACTCACGGTTTTCCTTCGCTCTTTACCCTCTCCCTAGACGAATCGCGCCCGGCCTAGAAATTGCCAAGTCTAGCGGAACGATCGCCAGCTGGCGGGGGTTAGGGAGATGGACAGAAATTCCTTTTCCATTCGCCCGCAGGTAAGCTGTTGACTATCCAAATTACTGGTTAAGACTGTCTATGAGTGCCGGAGTTGGGAGCGGGGAGAGGTAGTTCGAGCATTTGTACTAAACTTTTCAAGACGCGGTTTCAAGGCAGTACAGCTTATCTATACCAGGATTTCGGCAAAACATGAAAATTATCGCCTACACCTATACCAATCCCCTGCTTGATAGTCCCCCCGATGCCTCGATTTCGACCTATTCTCCCGAACAAGTGTATCAGGATTTTGGCGATCGCTCACAACGGCAGCAACTGCTCCGCGATTGTCAAGAGACTCCCCCCCGACTGCTGATCCTGCGTCGCCTAGCAGAATTGGGAGACAATGGCACGGAAGTTAGCAAAATTTTACAATCCTTAGAAGCCCTCGACATAGATATAATTGCCCTAGAAGACCCGGATTATAAGCTGAATTTTGCCAAGATTCTGCAAGAAATATCAAAAAACGAACTAAGTAATCGTTTAAAAGCAGGTCACGCTCACAATCGTCTGCAAGCTTTACCTCCCCCCGGAAAAGCACCCTACGGTTATCGTCGTGGCAAGGAGCGTTATATACTCGATCGCAGTACCGCGCCAGTAGTCAAAGACTTTTTTGATCGCTTTTTGATTTCCGCTTCCCTGCGTTCCACGGTGCGCTATCTAGAAAAACGCTATGGTAAGAAGATATCGGTAGCTACTGCCCATAAATGGCTGACTAATCCCGTTTATCGCGGCGATTTGTGCTATCTCGGTCAAGATATTATCCCCGATACCCACACCCCGATTATCTCCCGGGAAGAAGCGGCCCAGATCGATCGCATCCTGAGAAATAATCGCAAATTACCCCCCCGCAGTGCCAGCGCCCCGCGTTCCTTAGCGGGTTTAGTCGTCTGTAGTCAATGTCAATCGGGGATGACGATTACCAAAGTGACGGCGCGAGGAAAGGGCCTAGAATACCTCTATTTGCGACCTTTGCAATGTCCCCGGACAAAAAAATGTTCGGCGATCGCTTATGAAAAAATTCTCAATAGCACAATCGAGCGCATTTGTCAAGACCTACCACCGACGATCGCTCAGATATCTTTACCGGATTTAGAGGGGATCAAACGGGGAATGAGCGAGGAAATAGGGCAAAAAAACGATATTTTGTCGCAATTGCCCTCCCTAGAAGCGGCGGGAATTTTAGATCAAGAAACGGCTAATCTACGGGCCTATAAACTGAAAAACGAGATCGCGCAGATTCAAGGACGTTTAGACCAATTACCCCCCGATAACCTGACTATTATCGCTCGTGCCGTTGCTTTTCCGCAATTTTGGCGAGATTTATCGGAAATAGAGCGCCGTTTTTATTTTCGTGAGTTTATCCGTCGCATCGAAATCGAGAGGGAAACGGCTAATAATTGGCATTTACGTTTAATCTTCGTTTTTTAAGAGTCTGGGACAATCTTAAAGTTAGCTAAAAATTGAGGAATGTTTGAGCGATCAATGCTAAGAAAAAGGCAAACAGCGATCGATCTCAACTATGAGCAATAACAAAAGATTAACTAGGTATAAAAAAGGGCGAAAATCCTCCCAGACAAAACCCCACCTTTATGATTATCACTATAATCAACCCGGGACGATGCCGGGGTTAATCACCATCGATGAAAATGCCGTTGCTACCGAGATATTTTTAATTAATTATAATTCTCAACAAGCCACTATAGTTAATAATCTTTTACCTCAAGACTGTCTTAAATATTTATCCGATGATTCCATCTCTTGGGTTGATATCGTCGGTTTGGGTAATGAAGATAAACTGCAAGAGTTGGGGGAAATTTTTCATTTACATCCCTTAACTCTTGAGGATATAGTCAGTATTCCCCAAAGACCAAAAGTGGAAGAATGCGAGAATTATCTTTTAATTATAGTGCCAATGGCCATCCTGATCGATCATCAGGGTTTTTTGTTAGAACAAATCAGTTTAATAGTCGGGAAGAATTATGTTTTAACCGTGCAGGAAGAAGGACAATACGATTCTTTGGAAGGAGTTAGGGAAAGAATCCGTTTAAATAAAGGTTCCATCCGGCAGCAAAAATCGGGTTATTTAGCCTACTCGATTTGGGATGCCATTATTGACGGTTATTTTCCTGTTTTAGAGTCCTACGGAGAAAGAATCGAGGAGTTAGAAAACGAAATTTTAGCTAGTCCCACGGAACAAATTTTATCAAAAATCTACCAACTGCGTCAGGAATTACTCTCCCTGCGACGAGCAATTTGGCCGCAAAGGGACACCCTCAATGCGCTTTTACGCGATGAGTATATTGTCATCGATACAACCATTAAACCCTATCTAAGAGACTGTTATGACCATGTGGTACAAATCCTCGATGTTATCGAAAATTACCGGGAATTTGCCAATGGTTTAATGGATTTTTACCTGTCTTCCGTGAGTAATAAAATGAACGAGATTATGAAAACTTTAACGGTAATCTCGACGATTTTTATCCCGCTCACCTTCATTGTCGGTATTTATGGCATGAACTTTAATACTGATAAATCCCCTTATAATATGCCCGAATTAGAATGGTATTGGGGCTATGTATTCGTCTGGGTGTTGATGCTAACCGTTGCTTTCAGTTTAATCATTTTCTTTTGGCGACGCGGCTGGTTTAAGAACCTATCGACAGTGAAGAAAAGATAAACTGTTAAGCAGATTAGACAGACTGGATGACATGGCTGGCATCTAGCAAGAGAAAATGGCTATTGCAGAGAAATTAATAATTTAGTGTCTACGGTATTTTTTAACACTTTCAGTTGATGGCTTCTCATTTTGTCCAACCAACTATAGTGCTGGCTGTGACATTGATAGACGATATCGATGTCACCAATCTCTGACTTAACTTGAGCCAAGTAGTTTTCTAGTTCGCTAATTTTCATAACCAATCTCGCTTGCGCTGAAGGACATCAACCCTAAACCAAGAATTATCGCTAAAGGATAGGGGTGACTACAGTTACTATTATAGGCCGATCATAATTCCTAAAAAAGTTCTTATCTAACAAAGTTAGCTAATGTCAGGGTTAGATGATATTAGCGAAGTTTCTTTCTAGTCGTCTAGGGGGCAGGGCCATTCCTAGGTAGGGTCTGCTGAAAAAGTTTTTCGTGGGGGTAGGGTGTAGGGTGTGGGGTGTAGGGTTTTACCCATTTTCAGGGGGTCAATTACCTAATTTTCAGGGAAAAAGTGCCTAAATTTCCCCCCCGATCACTCCAAGGGCTGGCACTTTTTGATTTCAAAAAAGCCTAAAAATATTATCCAACAAGATTTTTAGATTTATTCAGCAAACCCTAGCTAAAGTGGCTAATTTACCGAAGAAGGGCTGCAGTAATGCCCAAGCAATGTCGATAATCGCAACAAGTCAAGAAATAAAAAATTCTCGATATTGTCTTTCACTTCCCCCAGCTTCAATAATTAATTCTTTTTTCATTACTTTTTAGTCTCTGGAGGTCGCTGTTTAGAAGCTGCCGCAATCGCTTGATTTAAGCGAGTTAATTCTTCTTTAAACTTCGGTTCTTGGGGATAGTTTTTGACTAATTTTTCTAGGATACTTTTAGCTCCAGAAACGTCTTGAGTTTGTAATCTTGTTCCATAAAGAACTAGCATAACTTCCAGATTGTCGGGATATTTTTGATATAACTTTTCTAAAGGTTCTCTGGCTCCGATAAAATCTTTTAACTGTAAGCGAGCTTGGGCCAGTCCTTGCAAAGCAGTGGGGTTATCTGGTTCACGTTCGAGAATTTTCTCGTAACCTTTGACCATTTCTTCTAATTTTTCGGGAGGAATAGTTGCCTCTTGCCCGGGTTGATTGCCCTGGGGGGAATTAGAATTATTATTTTTCAATAAACCTAAAGTTGGCACCACCATTAAAGCCAGAAATACTAAACCAGAGGAAACAATTAAGACTCGTTTGAGCGTATCGTTATTTTTTTTGGGCATACTTTTTAAAGATTAGAGATAAGCAATTTTGTAGGGTGCGTGTTTGCGGCGATAACCTTGGAATGAAAAACCAAAATTAGTAATCCGCACCCCACGCACCTGATAAGATTAATCCGTAGTAACTCGATGAAATTCGTGACCCCAAAGATTATAAGCCCAAATGCCCAAGCCAAAACTACCTAAGCAGAGGATGGTGAGCATCAGGAAAACTTGCCACCTATTGTAACCTGCTTCCTGAAGTTCTAGACGACCAAGGATAGTGGCGGCTAAGAGGATTAAAACTCGACTAAATACCGCCCACTTGTGGAAGATAAAGACTACCGCCAAAGACCAGCCGAGAATTGATAATACAGCACTAATATCGTTTTTAAACCAACTGCGGAAAAATACCGGCATTAAGTGACTAAACAGAGTTAATCCTAGGGCAATTAAGAGGATAACCCCTACCGCTAGGATATAGATGATGATTTCTAGCCATTCGCTAGTGAGAGTCCAATTCATCTCATCACCGCGGGCAAGTAACCAATCACTCCATGATAAACGCTCATGGGCGATCGACCAGCCAAACACCCCATAGACCGATGGAATCAGAAAAGTAAGTAGTATAATGCGCCAAAACATAATCAGTTATCAGTTATCAGTGATCAGTTATCAGTTATCAGTTTTGAGTTATTAGTTATCAGTTTTGAGTTATTAGTTATCAGTTTTGAGTATTAAGGTTCTTCGTTACTTGGTATGGTTCGATAGGGGGGCATAAATCGACTAAATCCTTATCTGGCAAGAGACTTAATTGATTAGTTCGCTCTAGAGCAAAAACAATTGACAAAAATCGCTAAATGCCTCTCTATATAAGGGTTCCATCCCTTATAACCCCCGTCCATTGCATAACACAAACCGAAGAGCCAGTATTAAGTGAGCAGTATGTATTAAGTGAGCCTGATCAAATGCCAGTTTACTACTGTCTTTTCACTGATTACTGTTTACTGCTTACTGATCACTGATCACTGAAAAAAGTCAAGCCTGAACCCTGAAAGAGACGAAAATTGCCCCTTTTCAGACTTCAGGCCCTTGGGATTGTCCCGATCGCTTAGGACATATACTGGATGATAAAGTCGAAGTAGGGGGCTGCTGCCACGGCATCCTCTTGAGTCAAAAGACCTAAAGCGGCCTCTTTGAGACAACGAATCGCCTCCACCATGCCGGGGACGGGAACATTAAGAGAGTTATACATCTCTTTGACCCCGATCAGACCGGTTTGTTCGATCGGTCCCTTATCTCCGGCTAATACCCCATAGGTAACTAGACGCAGATACCAACCATAATCGCGCAAGCATTGATTATATTGACGCTGACCGTAGGCATTACCCCCCGGCGCTCTATAATCGGGACGTTTCTTGAACAGTTGTTTTTGAGCCTGATCGACGATTTTTTTCTCATTGTCAGCGAGAGTCTCGGCAATGCGAATTCTCTGCTCACCGGTTTTTAAAAATTGCCCGATACCCTGTAGTTCACCACTACTAGGATAACGAAGTTCGTCGTCGGCTTTGAGGATGACTTGGCTAACTACGCTCATAATATCAAGGTAAATTCTGATAACATTCTGTAGTTTATCTCAGGTCGGGGTCTGGAAGTCGAGTCATCCCTGCTGGTTAGGCAATTCCTAAAAATTGTAATATTTCGTTATGAGTTTCCCCGACAGCCCGGTTACTGTCTAGAATGAATGTATTAGTGGTCAGGAGCGAGGAGATGGCAATTGAGATGTCACCGCACACCGATTAACTTGAACCCGATAACTGGTAATTAATATGGAATTTTTAGCACCCTTCCTATTGATAGCGGGCATTCTGGGATTAAATGGCTTTAAAATCGATCGAGAATACCAGCGTGGTGTTATCTTTCGTCTAGGGCGTTATCAAGACACCAAAGGCCCCGGACTGTACTGGATCATTCCCCTAGTTGACCAAAAAATGCAGCTGGATATTCGCACCAAAACCGTCGATATCGCCCCGCAAGAAACTGTCACCGCCGATAATGTCACAATTAAAGTTAATGCGGTTCTCTACTATCGCATTATCGATCCTAGCAAAGCGATTAATAAAGTCGAATCCTACCCCGCGGCCGTTTATCAAGCGGCCATGACCACTTTAAGAAATGTAGTTGGTCAAAATCATCTCGATGATGTCTTGCAAAAACGAGACAAAATTAATCAAGCGGTTCAACAAATTGTCGATGAAATTAGCGAACCCTGGGGCATTGATATCGAACGGGTGGAGATGAAAGATGTGGAAATTCCCACTGGTATGCAGCGAGCTATGGCCAAGGAAGCGGAAGCATTGCGAGAAAAACGGGCCCGTTTGATTAAAGCTGCCGCAGAACAGGAAGCTTCGCTAAAATTAGCGGAAGCTTCCCGATTAATCATGGAAAATCCCGCCGCTTTGGAATTACGCCGCCTACAAATGTTAACGGAAATTGGAGCGGAAAATAACACCAGTACCGTGATTATGCTCCCCTCCGATATCTTAAATCTCGCTCAAAAATTAACTGAAAAAAAATCATAAAATGGCTCAATTGTCAATAGCCAAAAAGGTTAATTTTCTCCGGTGTGTTAGGTGGGTTTAAGTAAGTGGTTATAATTAAATTGAAGATAGATTTTGTCTTTGATCCCCCCTGCCCCCCTTGATAAGGGGGGTGCCGATAGGCGGGGGGATCTCCCCTTAATCCCCCCTTAATAAGGGGGGTAGCTGACAATTTTTAACACCTATCTAACACACCTAAAATTGTTAATTAACGCATGGTGACGAATTCCTCGGCAGCACTGGGGTGAATGCCGACAGTGGCATCAAAATCGGCTTTTGTCGCCCCCATTTTTACGGCAATGGCTACTCCTTGAATAATTTCGGCGGCGTGATCTCCCACCATGTGCGCTCCGAGAATTTTACCACTTTCCTGATGGACAACTAATTTCATCAAAGTTTTGTCCTCTCGGGCCGGTAAAACATTGTAACCGGGGCGGAATTTAGACCGATAAACTTTAATTCCCGTGTCACCATATTGTTTTTTTGCTTGCAATTCTGTTAATCCCACCGTCGCCGCTTCAGGAGTAGAAAATACTGCCGAAGGAACGTTTTCATAACTCATTAACCGGGGTTTATTACCAAAGACTGTATCGGCAAAAGCTCGCCCCTGATTAATGGCCACGGGAGTTAAATTAATTTGATCAGTACAATCGCCCACGGCATAGATATTATCTTCGCTGGTTTGGCTATACTCGTTGACAACAATTGCCCCGTTTTTTACCTCGACATTGATATTCTCTAATCCCAATTTTTCCAGTTTAGGAATTCTTCCAGTAGCGGCTAATCCTAGGGCATCAACAAATAAGATTTCTGAGATTTCTTTACCCTGAATATGTACTTTTAAACCCGCGGCAGTTTTCTCGATCGAAGTGGGGAAAGTTTCGGGCATAATTTTAATTCCCTGACGGATCATTTCCGCTTGAATCTCATCGCGTATATCCTCATCAAAACCTCTTAAAATCTTGTCTTTACGGATTAACTGCACCACTTCTGTCCCTAATCCGTGCATAATACCAGCAAATTCTACCCCAATATATCCTGCCCCTAAAACTATAATTCTTTTCGGTTGTTCTGGCAGTTGAAACATGGCATCAGAAACTACCGTATGTTCGATCCCCGGAATATCAGGTTTAACGGGATGTCCCCCCACGGCAATTAAAATTTTATCGGCAGTAATTTTCTCGTCTCCCACCTCTAGGGTATGGGTATCAATAAACTTGGCATAATTAGGAAAAATCGTCACTTGAGAATTATCGAGCATCTTTTGATAAATGCCATTCAAACGTATAGTTTCCTGATTAACTGCACTAATTAATTTTTGCCAATTTAACTGACTCTCTACCGGACTCCAACCGTAACCTTCCGCATCCTTAAATAGTTGCGGAAAACGACTAGAATAAACCATTAATTTTTTGGGAATACAACCGCGATTAACACAGGTTCCTCCCAAACGATCGTATTCTGCTAATCCCACTTTTGCCCCGTATTCGGCTGCCCGTCTAGCGGTGGCAATACCACCGGAACCACCACCAATCACCAATAAATCAAAATCATAACTCATAAAAACATCCTCGCAAATGAATAGAAGTTTGACGGAATCAAGAAACTTTTTTGGCAAAAAGGGGAGCGAATATCTCGGATCAATCCCTAACTGAATCTATCGAGTAACTAGCAGAATATGGTCACTAATGCTGCTAAATTAAGTAGGTAGGTATTAAAAACTTTCAGATCCCCCCGCCTATCGGCACCCCCCTTATTAAGGGGGGCAGGGGGGATCAAACCTAAAATCCATTTTTAATTTAATTATAACCAGCTACTTAGAGTCAATTTACCTACTGCCAAGACTTAATTCTATGCTAACACGCCGCTCGAAATTATCTTTTCTCTTGGGGACTTGTTCCCTATTTCTCTGGGTAAACCATCCCGTCACCCTCGCAACCCCCATCAGTCAAGACAATTCCCCCCCTTCCGAGTTTATCTGTCCAGCAGACTTAGCCCCCAGGATCGATCGCATTTTGGCCCGACCCGATTATCAAGGCGCTTATTGGGGAATTTTCGTAAAATCCCTTAATTCTCAGGAAAATCTCTATAGTCTCCACGAAAATAACTTTTTTACTCCCGCTTCTACTGCGAAATTATTAACCACTGCTGCCGCTTTCAGCAAATTTAACCGCGATTATCGTCTGAAAAGCCCGATTTTAGCCCAGGGCAACCCCCCCGATTTAGAGACTTTAACCTTAGTCGGGAGGGGAGATGCAACCATAACCACAGAAAAGTTAGAAAAATTAGCAGAAAAGTTAAAAGCACGGGGAATTAACTCAATTTCTCGCTTAATTGTCGTTGCTAGTCCTTTTGTCGTCTCCGATAGTCAAAAAACCTGGGAATGGGAAGATGTCTTTTTTGACTATGCTGTACCCGCGTCTAGCTTGGTTTTAAACGAAAATTCCGTCACTTTAAAGCTTTTACCGCGACAATTGGGGCAAAGCTTAGATTTACAATGGTCTGATCCCATTGCCGCTAAACAATGGCTAATTGAGAATCAAACCAGCACCGCAGCGCAAGGAAGCCCGAATACTCTGGTAATTAAGGGCAATTTAGCCAATAATCGCCTGATTATCACTGGTTCTCTGGCTATTGATAGTCAAGATGATTTTAATTTAGCTATTCCCCAACCTTCGGAGCATTTCCTCGATCGCTGGCGTAATATCCTTGAAAAAGCGGGAATTACCGTTAAAAATGCAGAAATTAGCTCACAAATTCGCGGTTATGAGATCACCAATTTAGAATCAGAAACTTTAGCATATTTGGTGGAAAAAGTCAATAAAAATAGCGATAATTTACTAGCCGAAACCCTACTACAAATGATCGGCGGTGTCTCGGGATTGCAAGAAACTTTAACAAAACTGGGAATTGACAGCGATAGTTATAAAATCGGCGACGGTTCGGGGCTATCACGACAAAACCTAATTAAACCCAAGACTTTAGGTCAAATTTTACAACTAATGGCAGAAAATCCTGATTATCGGCGTTCTTTAGCCATTGGCGGCGTTGATGGCACTTTAACCAATAGATTTCGCCAGACTCCCCTAGAAGGACGATTACAGGCAAAAACCGGGACTTTAACCGGAGTTACCGCTCTCGCCGGTTATCTAGAAACCGCCGACAATCAACCCCTAATCTTTAGCATAACCGTCAATAACAGCGATCAACCCGCCACCACCCTCAGAAACGGCATCGATGAGGTGATTTTGCTCCTAGGACAGTTAAAACGCTGTTAATCTTCAGGAGGCAATAGGCAAAAGGCAATAGGCAAAAGGCAGCTTTGTTCTCCCCAACACCCCAACTTCCCCAACACCCAACTAATTCGATCGATCGAGTTATTTAATCACAGAAGACTGTATACTTTTGTAAAAATTGCTTCTAGCTGACCTGTAGATTAATCGAGGGAGTTATTGATATATGTATATAGTTCAGGTTGCCTCCGAGTGCGCCCCGGTGATTAAAGCTGGGGGATTGGGGGATGTGGTATATGGATTGAGTCGAGAATTAGAAATTCGCGGTCATTGCGTGGAGCTAATCCTACCCATGTATGATTGTATGCGCTACGACCAAATTTGGGGCTTACACGAGGCTTATCGCGACCTGTGGGTGCCTTGGTACGGTGGGGCAATTCACTGTAATGTTTTTTGTGGTTGGGTACACGGGCGCTTGTGTTTCTTTATTCAACCCAATTCGGGGGATAATTTCTTTAATCGCGGTACTTACTACGGTTGTAAAGACGATAATATGCGTTTTGCCTTCTTCTCTAAAGCCGCTTTAGAATTTTTGCTCAGAAGTAATAAACGTCCCGATATAATTCATTGTCACGACTGGCAAACCGGTTTAATTCCGCCCTTACTTTTTGAAATTTATAAATATCATGGTATGGGCAATCAGCGCGTTCTTTACACCATCCATAACTTTAAGCACCAAGGATTTGGAGGTGCAGAAATTCTCTGGGCAACAGGATTAAATAACGATCCTTACTACTTCAGCTATGCCCGACTACGCGATAACTTCAATCCTTTTGTGATTAATTTTATGAAAGGTGGGATCGTTTTTGCCAACTATTTCAATACCGTCTCACCCCACCATGCTTGGGAAGCACACCACACTGATGTTAGTTACGGTTTAGGCCATACAATTCACCAGCATCAACACAAATTTACCGGCATTCTCAACGGTTTAGATTACAATATCTGGAACCCGGAAGTGGATAAATTTATTGCTGCACCCTACGGTGTTGATAGCTTCTCCGAGAAGGCACGCAATAAGAAGGCACTGCGAGAAAGACTCTGGTTAAGAGATGAAGCAGAAAAACCCTTAATTTGTTATGTCGGTCGTTTAGATGACCAAAAAGGCGTACATTTAGTTCACCATGCCATGTATTATGCCTTAGCTCGCGGGGCGCAATTTGTCCTACTAGGTTCCGCCACCGAATCGTTAATTAATAACTGGTTCTGGCATGAGAAAAATCACCTAAATAATAACCCTGATGTTCATATTGAATTGGGCTTTAATGAGGAATTATCTCACCTCATTTATGCGGGTGCTGATATGATTGTGGTTCCCAGTAATTTTGAACCCTGCGGACTGACACAAGTAATCAGCTTAAAATACGGAACCGTTCCCATCGTCCGGGGAGTTGGTGGTTTAGTTAATACGGTTTTTGATCGCGATTATGATACCTATCACCAACCCGAAGAACGCAATGGTTTTGTCTTTTTTGATCCCGATAATAATGCCCTCGAATCAGCCATGTCCCGGGCATTAGAATTGTGGTACACTCAACCGGAAGAATTCAAAAAATTAGCGATACAAGGCATGGAATGCGATTACTCTTGGAATCGCCCCGGGAAAGAATACGTTGCCCTCTATGAAATGATTCGCCACAAATAAACTGCATCTTGTCTCTAGCAATTCCCTGGCAGTTGTCAACAGAAATTCGAGGAATAGATTTGTTGAAATTTCCAGGGTAATTGCTTTAGTTTTGACCGATTCCTGACTCCTAACCCCACCAACAAACTTTTTGCCGCAAACCCTAGGTAGGGTTTGCGGCAAAAAGCTTTTCCTAGGGGCAGGGTGTGGGGTGTGGGGTGTGGGGTGTGGGGTTTTACCGATTTTCAGGTGGTCAACTACCTAATTTTCAGGGAAAAAGTACCTGAATTTTCCCCCGATTAGAGCAGAAATGTTAACTTTGCTTGGTATTCTTGGGTGAGGGGATGACTAACTCCCAAAATCTGAAATATGGCTAACATGGCTTTTCTTGCCCCATCCTGACGATATTTTCTACTTTCCCCCACCAGGCTGATCAGTTTATCTAAAGCGGCGGCATAATCTTCTTTTAATGCGGAATTAATCCCAGTAAAAAATATCGGATCGAGGGGATTATTTTCTGGTTTTAACTGTTGAAATTCTAGGAGAGTTTTCCAACCTTTGATAACAGGATTTTCCTCTTTAATAGCACTGATTAATCGATAAGCATCTGACCATTTTTCCAGACGCATGAGAAATTTGACCGCCATAATAATTAATCGCGGTTCGTTGGGATATTTAGGAAAAAGACGATCAAATAATTGTTTAGCTGCGGGCAAATTATCGAGGGCAATCGCTTCTTGTATTTCTGCTAATCCTGTTTCTAATTCCGATTTTAAATCGAGACGGGAAAATAAGTCTCTAATTTGTTCTTCTGGCAAAGCACCAACAAAACAGGGTAACACTTCTCCCTTGCTGACAATTCGCACATCGGGAACTCCTTCTACATCGTATTGTTCGGCTAATTCGGGACTTTTATCTATATCTATTTTTGCCAGGATAAAATTATATTCACTTGCCAGTTTTTCCAGCATCGGTTTTACCAATTTACAGGGTCCACACCACAGGGCATAAAAGTCTAAAATCACCGTATTTAGATAGGACTTCTCGATTACTTCACTGTCAAAATTTGTCCCATCTACATCGATAGAATATCCCATCTATTTCTCCTCTAATAAATTATTTTCAGCTAGTTTTGTCTCACTTATCTCTTTTACCCAAAGGGCTAATCCTCCCCCTCGTCCCCGGGCTGCCATCATTGTTTCTGTGATCAGAAAATAGGCAAAAAATGCCTGTTTTTTGATACTTTCCTGATAAAAATTCGCTTCACTTACCTGGCCATTTCTAATAAAACCTGAATAGAGAGAGCGATTAAATAGGGTTAGGTTGAGCCGGGTAAAATCAAAGGCGAGAAGACGGGTTTTAGGAAAAAACTTAACCGGACCGCTTACGGATAGTTTTACTGCCCCTAAAACTATCTGATTGCTGACGCTTCCAGAGATAAATTCTCCCGGTTCTAAACTCTCATTTCTTTGGTAAGAGATGGTAATTTTTAACCAGGATGGTAGATAGCGGCCTTTGCCTAAAACAATTCCCGCTCTCTTTTTAGCTTTTTGAGTTCCCGTGATAAAGTATAATCGCCAAGTACCGATCAAAGCCTCAAAAGTAAGATTTTCTTTAGTTTTTTTAGTGTTTTTTTCTTTGGTTAAGAGAAATTCTAGCAATTGAGAGACAGGGGGGCGATTATTATCCTCAAGTATTAGGGGTGAGTCGAGATTTCTAACCATGATTTCAGACAGTGCCAAGATATTTTAGCTGAAGCTACCGAACTCGAAAAAGCGAGCGATAAACCGGTTGACCCTTATTATAAGTGGACTTTTCCCTCTCCGTCGGTACGGGGAAAATATTTTCCTCTAACCAGGGGGTTTGATGTTGCCGAACAAAATGGGGATGTGCTTGAAATCTCTCGGTCATTTCCAGGGCGATCGATTCCACATCCGACTGTAAAAAAACCCAGCCCCCAGCTACCATATACTTAGCTAAAGCTATTACTAATTCTGGCTGCACAACCCGACGCTTGCTGTGACGCTGTTTAAACCAAGGATCGGGAAATTGAATCGACACCCAAAATAACTTATCTGCGGGCAAAGATTGCAGTAAAATTTCTGGGGCAACATTCATATTGCCAAAAACAAAAGCGAGATTACTTAATCCTAACCTTTCCCGTTCCTGATTCGCTTCAATTACCAAAGGTTGACGAATTTCAATCCCCAAAAAATTAATTTCTGGCTCTACTTGGGCCATTTGTAACAAAAATTTACCCCGCGCACAACCAATGTCAAGATGGAGAGGTTGCGTCATATCCTGATAAACTTGATTCCAATCGGGGGGAGCGATCGGATGGCGATATTTATGACTTAAGGGATTGACGTGCTGACGAACGCGAACTTTAGCCAAAGATATTTTCTCCTCTATTTCTCCTCGATCAATCTAGTTTACCGATATTTAGCCCAATTCAATGCGATGAATTTCCGTTTCGCCATTCTCAGCGATCCTCATATCGCTTTACCCACAACCATTTTGAACCATTCTAATCGCTTTCATCTGGTGGAAGTGAGTATTCCCGCTTTAAAAATTGTTTTAGACCATCTGATTACCCTTAACCTTGATTTTCTGCTGATTGCTGGCGATTTAACCCAAGATGGTGAACCAGAAAATCATCGTTGGTTAGCCGATTGTTTAGCCACTTTACCCTTTCCCGTCTATGTGGTGCCGGGTAATCATGATGTTTTGAGTTTAACCGCAACAGAAAACCAGATCGGTTTAGCAGATTTTCCCTTTTATTATCAACAATTTGGTTACAGCAATCCCGAACAAATATACTACCAAAAAGAAATTTTACCCGGAGTGCAATTAATCGGTCTTAATTCTAATCAATTCGATGAGCAAGGTGGACAAATTGGCAGTTTAGATGCAGAACAATTGCATTGGTTAAAACAGACTTTACCATCGCTAAAAAACGATCTAGTGATGGTGATGATCCATCATAACGTTATCGAGCATTTACCTGGACAAAGCAATCATGAATTAGGTAAACGCTATATGTTGGCTAATGCGGTAGAACTGCTCGATATACTACAGGAAAACGGCGTAAAATTGTTGATTACTGGCCATCTCCACGTGCAGGATCTGGCTTTTACTAGAGGTATCTATGAAATTACCACCGGCTCCCTCGTCAGTTATCCCCATCCCTACCGGGTGCTAGAATATTGCGAAAACACGGTTGAATTAGCCATAGAATCTTTTCATCTGCAAAATATACCCGGATGGGAGAATTTACCCGCTATTTCTCGGCAATGGTTAGGCGATCGCTCTTATCCTTTTATGATGCGTTTGTTAACCTGCCATCCCCTCAATCTTCCCGTGAGTCTAGCGGAGGAATTAGCCCCGAAATTACGAAATTTTTGGGCAGATGTGGCTAAAGGTGACACAATCTTCGATTTTAGCGATTTTCCGCCCCTAGCACGCCGTTATTTTTACGCTTTCAGTGCCATCGATCCCCTCGGTAATCCTCATTTTATCGACAATCAAGCTGTAATTAGGGTTTGCTGAAAAAGCTTTTCCTAGGGGCAGGGTGTGGGGTGTGGGGTGTGGGGTGTGGGGTTTTACCGATTTTCAGGTGGTCAATTACCTAATTTTCAGGGAAAAAGTCCAGGAATTTTCCCCCTAATCACTCCAAAGGTCGGCACTTTTTGAGGGAAAACAAGTCTAAAAGTCTTATACAACAAGGTTTTTAGATTTATTCAGCAAGCCGTAATTAGTTTCAAGCATCAGTTCAGTTATCAGCGATCAAACTTGCTGGTGGAGATGGGAGAATAGCTGCAACAAATAATTAACTATAGCTTATAGTTAAGGTACGCGGCCGCTATCTTGGCAGAAAATATCAAAAAAAATCAATGGAAGCAATTAAAAAGGAATTGAAAAAAATCGGTTCTCTTGCCCTGTTTTTTTTCTTGGCTTTCGGTTATATTCTTCTGATCATGAAATTATTTCTGGAAGAATATTCGATTACTACCTACGTTTTGGGTAAAGCGAGCTTAGGGGCGATCATTGCGGCAAAAACCGTGGCCATTCTCGACGCAGCCATGAAGCTAGAATGGTTAGAAAATCGACCCCGTTACCTTAGCATTCTGTATCGAACCTTTGTTTATACCCTAGCAGCACTGATTCTCGGCTCGATCGAGGGTTTTCTGGAAGCTTATCGGGTAACGCGGGTAATTTCGGAGGCAATGGCTAAATTTTGGCAAAGGGAAAGTTTCTCTCAAATCCTTGCGGTTACTCTCTGTCTCGCAGTGGTTTTTTGTCTCCACAATCTCTGGCAAGAAATCGATCGCTATTGGGGTAAAGGCACATTGAGAAAATTTTTTCTCGGTCGCTCCTAGAGTAGAGCAGTTATAGCGTTTTTCACTCTGCTGAGGTACAAAAGTTATGGGTTTTAGGCAAAAGGCAACAGGCAAAAGGCAAAAGGGAAGAAAAATAGGTGTACCTCACTAGCTTAGGAAACGCTATATCTTAATGGTGAGATAGGAAGTTTTCCGGCTCTCTTAGGTTTGGTGGGTAAAATGTATTCTAAGATACATTCTTCCTAGCGAGGGGGTGGAACGAACCACAAAGACACAAAGGACACAAAGATTGATCGATCCTATGTAAGTTAAACTTATCACACAGAACCTAGAAGAGCCGTTTTCCTTTTGGGGAGTCGGGAGACTCCGAGACAGGAGACAGTCTTGAATCAGTTATCAGATCTGAGTTTTCAGTTCACTGATTACTGATTACTGTTCACTGTTCACTGAAAATACACCCCACACCCCACTTAAGAAGTATGTACGATCGCCCTATCTTTCGCGGGCAACCCCTGCTAGGATAAAATACGGGTGAAAAATTGCTAATCCAAGGAGTACAGACGTGATTGAACCTTTAGTGCTAGGGATTGTCCTAGGCTTAATTCCCATTACCCTAGCGGGTTTGTTCGTTGCCGCCTACTTACAGTACAAACGGGGCAATCAATTCGGCTTAGACTAAATCTATCACGCCAATCCCCCGAATTGAGACAATCTCCCGTCAAGCTAGGCACTAGACGGGAGATTTTTCAACAGGACAAATTTGCCGCTTAACAGATTGTTGCTGCCGGGGTTGCCATCCCTGCACAACTCCTCTGTCTTATGGGGAAAGCGATCGCCAAAAAACCAAAGGCTACACGGCTGTTAAACTAGGAAAACGAATGACAGTTTCCGTATATTCGGGAACCCATCCGGCGGTACTGGTGAAGTAACGCACTGCTTTAACTCGTTTACTGGCAGTGAGGTGAAACCAGTGTTCGCTATGGGCGGGAACATTGATATATTCTTGAGGTTGAATAGTTAATTCCCCCTGAGAACCATCGGGAAAGACAAAGCCAAAAACCCCCTCCCCATCAATGATATAACGCACCTCATCGTCAGCGTGGGTGTGACAGCGCTCGAACTTTGCCAGTAAAGTGTCGAGATTGGGAATTTCAGGGTGTAAAACGATTAAATCTCTAGCTTGATAACCCGCTTCTTGTTTAAGTTGCTCAAAATAACCGTCTAAGCTGGTTAAAACTATTTCTTTTTCTTCGTCAGTCAGAGAAGCTTGTTTAAGTAGCTGACGAGTGGCTTCGTTTTCGATCGGCCAATAGTTTAAAGTGACATTTAATTTGGCCAATTCCAGACTAATATCGGCTAACTGGGTATAGGTTGTCCCATTCTCTAAGCGTAGTATCGCCATTAGTTATCATCCTCAAGATTACTTTTTCCATTTTAAAGTTTTCCAGAGAGAAGCCGCTCGATTTTTTGCCCCTCGATCCCTTGCCAGTTCCTAGGATTTTCTGCTCAAAAATGCTATTATGGTCTATATATGGGGAATTAGCTCAGTTGGTAGAGCGCTGCGATCGCACCGCAGAGGTCAGGGATTCGAGTTCCCTATTCTCCATTTGCCAGAGATATTAACCAGAAAGCAACTAGAAAATACCTTTTAATTCCTTCCCGTGATTATAACCAGCTAAAACGGAAGGTTCTGCCGAACATTCTCGGATTAAATCCACTGGCAAAGCGGATGCTTCTAAGTCTTCCGCATTTCTGACATCTCCATGTACAAACTCAATTCCCGCTTGTTTGAGACGGGGAATATTTAACTCGGAACCGCGAGGTTTTAAGTTATCTAAAGCGATAATTTTCCAGTCGGGATAGAGTTGGGCTAATCCTAAACCTAAGGAACTGCCCACAAAACCCGCACCACCAGTAATTAACACTTGCCTAGTCATCAAAAATACGGCTCTTCGGGAATTGTTATGCAAATAATTAACTTAAAATAAAATTCGATGAGAGCGCCTACGCTCAAAAGTAGCTGAAATCCATACAGGGAAGGACTTAAGGCACAAACAGGTTA